>JAYUPZ010000188.1:0-9354 GCA_043759805.1 Myxococcales bacterium
CGCGCATACGAAAAAGTCGTTGTTGCACAGGCAGCGTCCGGTCGTGTTGCCGATGTTGTAGTTGCAGCTTGTGACATCGCACTTTTGGCCCTGCGGCGCAGATGGACATGCTTCGGGATCGACAGGCGTGCCGCCCATGCCCCCAGAGCCGCCCGTTGCAGTTGTGCCCGCCGACCCGCCCGTCGGCGTACTGCCACCCGCAGCGCCGTTGGCCACTGCACCGCCGGTGGCCGCGGTACCGCCCGAACCCCCCGCGGTTTGGGTAACTGCCCCGCCTCCGGCTTCCTTCCCGGCACCGCCGCCCGCTGGGTAACCCGCGCCGCCAGCATTGCCACCGCTTTTATCCGAATCATTACAGCCCCAAAGCGGCGCCAGCAGTAGACCGCAAAAAAGGACCCGGGATCGCCACCGACGAGACGTTACGGACATCATGAGTTTCACTCTACCGCCCTTGGTTTCGTCGACGATGCCACCGCCCCAAAACCAACATCACACCGAGCATCACGCTCCAGATCGTAGTGCTGCCGTTGCGACCGTGACCGATCGAGCAACCACCATCCTTCTTGTCAGACGTGCCCGGGCCATCCGAGCCCGCGCTGCCTTCGTCGCCCGCCGAGCCTGATTGCCCCCCTGCCATTGCCCCCGAACCGCCTCCTTCGCCACCGACACCACCCGTTCCTGTTCCGCCTGCTGCTCCGCCGGTGGCAGAACCACCTGCTCCGCCCGGGGCGCCAGTTCCAGCGGTACCGCCGCTTCCGCCCACGGGCGGAGTGACCACACGACTACCGAGCTTCAACAGCATGAATTGATGGGTCGTCTTGGGGCCCCCGGGTCCCTGCGCGAGCACAACGAAATTCTGCGAAAGAGGACTATCGGCCGTGAGCGGAATATCGAAACTAAACGTCGCACCGCCCCCGGTTTTCTCCTGCAGCTTTTTGTTGCCGTCAAAAAGCTCAAGCTTGGTCCAGTTCGGATACTTTGACGCATCACCCTCGAGGGTGAAGGTTTCCCCGGACTTGCGTTCGCTCATGATGATGGCGGCATTCCAGAGGAATTCGCCCTCGGAATCCGTGATGCCCACGACGGAATCGCGCGACGTGTAGGCTCGGTGCAAATACGCCATGTATTCATCGGGCAGCCAGCTGGTGCCGCCGCCCCGCTTGTCGCCAGGGAAAGTGTCGTACGAATAGAACTTCGTTAGACCTGAGGTCCATGTGGCGTCATCCGCGATGAAGCCCGTCGATTCGACCAGCGGTGTGAGCGTCGGCTTTTCCGCGCGGGGATCCCAGTTTTTGGGAAGCCGAGCCTCAAGCATCTTGAAGAAAAACGAATAACAGACGTGATAGACGCGTCGGGTTTCGTGTCCCATTCCTTGCACTTCGATCTTCGACCACGGCGCACCCAACGGTCGGGCGAAACGCATCACAGGACCGACACTTGCGTCGATTCCGCCAACAAGTGGATCGACTTCGCCTGCGAAAAACATTCCCGGGACCGCGCGCTGTGCGGCGTTTGGCTGTGCGGGCGACAACCCGGTCGGGACATTCGAGCAAAACCCCAGCGACCGATCGGGCCGGGACATCGCGAGGCCATAGGCATAACGGCCTTGCGCGGAGTTGCCGGACGCAAAAAGCGGCACATTTTTCAACTCGGGGTGTTTGATCGCATCGCCGCATTTTTCAATCGCGGTGTAGATCAAGTCGAAGGAGATACCACCGGCCGCTTCCTTGATGGGCGTGACGACCGCGAATTTGTGCACCGCCGACAGCTTCGCGAGTTGCGGTGTCGTTGCCTGAAAAAAGTAGAGCCCCCTCAACACATCGGTTTCCTTGGTTCCGCGGGCGGGCGAAATACGAATCACGGAACCCGATGCGGTGTAGTCGCACGAGCCGTCTTCGCGTGGCATTGCCGTTTGCGCCTGCGCTGACCCGACTGCGAACGCCGAAAGCGCAACTGCTGCCAATCCAACCGTCAACGTCTGGCGTATCTGCATCACGAACCTTTTCTGTGTTGCGTCCGCGGGCACACCCGCCCGAACTCGAAGAGAATAGGCGCTTGGGACGCAAACCCCAGGAAAAAAAAAGGCCGCTCCACGTGGGGCGGCCTTTCTCAGATGCGTTGCGGCAGTTGTCAGTTGCCCGTGCAGCGAAGCCCGCCGTTGCTGAAGCCGCAGTTCAAATTTCCACTGCAGGTTCGGTTTACACCGCTGCCACAACACGGCTGCCCCTGGCCACCACAGGTGGCACAGGTTCCACCCTGGAAGGATGTACAACCCAGCGTCGCCACGTCGCAGGTTCCGTTCTGACAGCAGGTTTCACCCATCGCGCCGCACGCAGGTGCAACGTTGCAGGTACCGGCGCCATTGTTGGCTATCCCCTCACAAACAAAGCCGCCGTCACACTCACGATTGCCGCAGCAGGCCTGACCCATGGCGCCGCAAACGACGCAGGTTCCGGCGCCACCATTCGCGTTGCCGGCGCAGCCCATCCCCGTGCCGCAGTTGCGTTGCGCGCAGCAGCTATCGCCTGCGGAGCCACACTTGACGCAACTGCCATCGAGGCAGCCCTGACCTGCTGTGTAGCAAAGATCCGGTCCCGAGACCGGACAGCACTCTTGCCCGCTGCCGCCGCAACCCGAACACTTTCCTGTCGCGCAGGTTCCATTGCCACCGCCGCAAGAAGTCGCATTGGCTGCGCACATGTTGTTGACGCAGCAACCACCACCGTTGCAAGTGTTGCCCGCGCAGCAGGCTTCGTTCGTACCACCGCAAGGTGAGCACGTACCGGCGCCATTGCCCACACATGAAACGCCGCTCGCCGTGCATACACGGTTGCTGCAGCAACGATCGCCTGTGCCGCCGCACGCAAGGCAGTTTCCACCGGAGCAGGTCGACCCCGCCGCCGTGCAGCTGTTGTTCGCACAGCAGGTATCACCGAGTCCACCACAGGTGGCGCAAGCACCGTTTGTGCACATGCCTGCTTGACCACCGCAGGTGGCATTGTTCGCGACACACATGTTGTTGACGCAGCAGCCGCCGTTGGTGCAGCTGTTTGCCGCGCAGCAAGCTTGACCCGTGCCACCACAAACCACGGCCGTCCCGCCCGTGCCCCCCGTCGCGACTGAGCCTCCCGCCGCAGTTCCACCCGTCGCGGTTGAGCCCCCCGCTGCCGTTCCGCCCGTCGCAGTACCGCCGGCTCCGCCCGTCACGGACGTGCCGCCGGCGCCCGCATCTACACTCACCGCCGTGCCGCCTGCGCCGCCCGGCGATCCGGTGCCGCCCGTGCCCGTGCCGTTTACGCCCGCAGTACCGCCCCCCTGTCCTGTCGTGTCGACGGTCCCACCGCCGTCGCTGTTACAAGCACCCATCACAGCGCCCAGGGATAGCCCAAGCAAGGCGACGATGGTCAGTCCCACCGAGCGTGTAAATGTCTGATTTTTATTGGTTTTCATTGGAACGAGCCTCCAGCGGAGAAAAAAAACGGATTGGTCCGGTCACGGTGAGAGTTCCAGGGTTTCCCGTTTCATCAAAAAAAGAGACCACGTGCTAACGTTCCGCATCGTTTGCATCGTCCGATGCGCAATCCGGGGGAATACCGGCACCCCGATAACCGTTACCCATCACCCCCCTCCCAAAACATGGCTGCATTTGGCACCTTGATGTTGTTTTTCGCCCTCGT
The DNA here is from genome assembly GCA_043759805.1 of Myxococcales bacterium. Lineage (GTDB taxonomy): Bacteria > Myxococcota_A > Polyangia > Fen-1088 > Fen-1088 > JAWXBF01. The sequence continues at coordinate 3,678 of JAYUPZ010000188.1, forward strand.
GGTCGCCACCTACGCGGGGACCGCATCCCTTGTGGGCGCGCGGCGGGGCAACCAGAAGCTTATCGACTCGGGTCGAGCAGCCACCTATGCGCTGGCCGCCATCCTCGGCATGGCCTCGGTGTCAATCGTCTATGCATTCGTGTCACACGACTACGCGATCAAATACGTCCAGCGTTACTCGGACGACGAATCGCCCCTCTTTTATCAGATTACCGCGTATTGGGGCGGTCTCGACGGTTCTATCCTCTGGTGGGTGTTCTTGCTGTCGGTCTTTAGCGCAATCGCCGTACACAACAACCGCCACCGCCACCGCGAGATCTTGCCCTACGCCATCACCGTGATGATGTCGGTCGCGGTCTTCTTCCTCTTTCTCATCGTTTACTACAAGAACCCGTTTGACACCTTCATCGGTGACATCCCGGCGCGCGGCAATGGTCTGAATCCGCTGCTGCAAAACGCCTACATGATCACGCATCCACCGGCGCTGTACACCGGGTTTGTGGGCATGACGATTCCGTTCTCGTTCGCGATGGGCGCGCTCATTTCGGGACGACTCGATGACGCATGGATTGCGTCGATGCGACGCTGGACAATCATCGCCTGGTTCTTCCTTTCAATGGGGTTGACGCTTGGCATGTTGTGGGCCTACGAGGAACTGGGCTGGGGTGGCTTCTGGGGCTGGGATCCGGTCGAAAACGCGGGCTTTTTGCCCTGGTTGACCGCAACCGCCTTCCTGCATTCGATTCAGATTCAAGAGCGCCGCGGGATGATGAAGATCTGGAACTTCACGCTCGTCATTTTGACGTTCCTTTTGACCATCTTCGGCACGTTCATGACCCGCAGTGGCATCGTGCAATCCGTTCACGCATTCGGGCAGGACACTAAACTTGCCTGGATCTTCACCGGCTTCATGGCCATCGCCATTGTCATCAGCTTCGGATTTCTCATCGCCCGCGCACCCGAGCTCCGATCACGCAATACCTTTGATTCAATTCTGTCTCGCGAGTTCGCGTTCCTTGTGAACAACTGGATTCTGGTTTTCGCCGCGTTTTTCATTCTGTTCGCCACGATGTTTCCGACCCTGTCCGAGGCACTGCGCAGCCAGCGCATCACCGTCGGGCCACCCTTCTTCAATCAATGGATGGTTCCGATTGGCCTTTGCCTCTTGTTCCTGACCGGCGTCGGTCCCCTCATGGCGTGGCGGAAGGCTTCGACCGCGCACTTGAAGTATCAGTTTGTGGGCCCGGTGATAATCGCGCTCATCACGCTTATTTATTGCCTGGTTCGCGGTCTTGGCTCGTCCTGGTCTGCTGTTGCATGTTTCACGCTCTGTGCCTTCACCCTGACAGGCATGGTGCAGGAGATAGGCCGCGCGGCTCGCATCCGGCGGAAAAACACGGGCAGCGACTGGTTTACCGCCGTCGTCGGTATGGTGCTTCGCGGACGCCGTCGATATGGCGGCTACGTGGTCCACGTGGGCATCGTCTTCATGTTCATCGGCTACGCAGGACAGGCCTACAAGCTGGAAGAAGACGTATTGCTAGAACCCGGCAGCGAAACCAAGTTCGGCAAGTATGTGCTGCGCTTCGAGAAACTGCGCTTCGAGGAAGACCGTCAGAAGGAAATGGTCACGGGCGACTTCTCGATCTTGCTCAATGGCAAGGTCATCGATCGGCTGGAACCGGCGATCTGGTACTACCAGAACACCAACAACGACCGCACGACCGAGGTCGCCATCCGTCGCGCCCCCGAGGAAGATCTGTACATCACCCTCGGGAACTTCGATCTCGCGAAGAACGTCGGCAACTTTAAACTTGTGACCAATCCACTCGTCGACTGGATCTGGTTCGGATTTATGATGCTGGCTCTCGGCACGGGCATCGCGCTTTTGCCAGAGAGTGTGTTGTCGCCCGTAACGGCGCGCGAACAGAAGGCCATGGCACGGAGCGGTGCGACCATCGCAACCGTTTTGTTCTTCTCTGGAATGCTGTTGTCTGCGTCGCCCGCGTTCGCAGTCGACAAGGCAAAGGTGGATGCGGATCTACACTGGCTCAACAAGAATCTCATGTGCATGTGCGGCTGTCGCCACTTACTCGGTGATTGCGGCGGTGAGTGCGATCCGGCCCCCAAGGAGCGCGGCGAAATTCGCGCGATGTTGGAAGCGGGCAAGACCCGTGAAGACGTGATGAAGTTTTTCATCGAGCGTTACGGCAGCGAAGCTGTGCTGGCCGCGCCCGTAGACAAGGGCATCAATCGCCTGGCCTGGGCGTTGCCCTATGGGCTGGGGATTGGTAGCGCGGGACTGCTCGTATTTGTCGCCATGCGATTCTCAAAGCGTCGCGCGGGAAGCAATTCGCCGACCACGACGGCGCCGGCCGAGGACGCAAACAGCGAGCTGCAAGATAAGCTTGACGAAGAGCTCGATCGCCTGGAATAGAACTCCACCACTGTCTTGGCCACTTCCAAACGAAAATACCCACGCCTCGTGTTGATGGCACTCTGTGTTCTTGGAACAGCCGGGGGCCTCGCGTTCGGACTCGCCCTCGATCTGCGCATGGGTGCACCTCTGGTGATGCTGGGCCTTGGAGGCATGACGCTCGCCTTGACGGCCTACGCTGCCTTTCGAACGCTGGAACCCATCATCAATGACGGATCGTCGGCTTTGCTCGTCACCGAAGATCCGGGACGCAAACGCGATTTGGAACGCGACAAACAACTGGTGTTGAAGGCGCTCAAGGAAATCGAACTCGACTTCCAGATGCGCAAGATCTCGGAAGAGGATCACCGGGAACTGATTGCTCGGTATCGCAGTCGCGCCATGCGCATCATTGCCGAGCTCGAAGCGGGCGACGACTACCGCTCGCTCATCGAACAGGAATTGAAAGTACGCCTGTCGGCGACCGGCAAAGCTTCGGGAGACGCTTCGTGAAACGTTTGTGGGCCGCGATTTTTACTCTGGTCCTTTTCGCGGAAACCGCGCGGGCTCAGATGCCCGATCTCAAAACCATGGCCGGTCGGCCTCTTCCGGTTGCCGATCTATCGGCTGGAACGGTCAGCATTCGGGTGGCGCGCAAGACGCCCGCCGATGCGGTCAAAAAGGTCAACGTTGTGGCGACGCTTTCGGATGCGGAAGGGAATCGTACCACGCATACGAGTCTAACCGGCGACGACGGGCGTGCATCATTTGAGGGGCTCGCCCCAGGTACTATCTTTCATGCCGAGGCCGAGGTTGACGGTGAACGTCTGGCTTCGTCCAACTTTCTCATCCCCGAATCGGGCGGCATTCGCATCATGTTGATTGCGGGCATCGGCGCAGAACCCACTCCGATGGACGAAGCACCGATTGACCTTGGACAAAAGAAAAGCCGCTTCGAGATATCCGCGATGGTCGGCCAGGTCGACGAGGCCAAGGAACTGGCCGCGGGCATACTCGACATCCGTGTCATGGATGCAGAAGGCAAGCCGCTCGGAAACCAGATGGTTCGGGTTGCCCAGATGGCGAAGGACGGAGCGGTCAAGGCTTTTGAAGCCACCACCAATGCGACCGGCACCGCACGACTCACCGATCTGCCCACCGGCGAAGAATTTGGCTTTGTCGCCGTCACTGAACTTGGTGGAATTCGCGTGGGCAGCCGCCCATTTCGCATGTCCGCCGCATCCGGAATGCGCGCGTTGCTCGAACCGCTGAAGAGCACCAAAGACACCTCGAAGCTTCAAACAGCCTCTCCCTCGTATATCGTGATGGAGTACCGCGAAGGCGGTGTCGTGGTTCAGGAAAATTTGACTGTTCACAACGCCGGCGACGCCCTGTACGACCCGAATCCGGGTTCCTTGCGCTTCGACTTGCCTACCGGATTTGTGCAGGCGCAAGCCATGGCTGAGGGCACACCCCTTGAGCTTGAGCCGGGTGTCGCGATGATGATGCGCGCACGCATCATGCCGACCGCAGGCAGCCGGGCGGAAACCGCAGCACGGTTCGCGTTCTTGATGCCGACCGACAGCGATGCGGCGCTCGTCTTCACGCAAAAATTTCCCATCTCGCTCACAGAGACCTTGTTGCTCGTCCCTGAAGGGCCAATGGGCAAGCTGGAAGTCAAGGGAGCGGGCATCGAATACGTGGATGCACGCAAGATGGAGACCGGCGTAATGGTTCACCGCTACAAGATGCCCGACCTGAAAGCAGGGCAGCCGATCACGTTTACCGTCAGCGGTTATCCCATCCTTAGCCGAACCGGGCACCGCGTAACGGCCATCTTGGTCGCGATTCTGGTGTTATTCGCCATCGCGGGAACCTTGACGATTCGCAAGCGCACGAACGAAACCGTCGCACAACGCAACGATCTTGAAAAACGGCGCGAAAAGCTGTTTTCCGAACTTCAAACGATTGAAGAACAGCGGCTATCGGGTCGCGACGATCCCGCGATGATGGATCGTCGCCAGGACATGGTTGCGAAACTCGAATCGATTTACAAAGAACTCGCGACACTTGATCGGGGTCGCGCGGGGTGAGTCTGCATCTGGACGCCGTTTGCAAGAACTACGGGCGCCACCGGGCGCTCTCCCGAATCTCGACTGAATTTCCCGCTGGACGCATTTCCGTGGTGCTTGGGCCCAACGGCGCCGGCAAAAGCACGCTGATGGGTATTCTTTCCACGCTCGTGGCGCCCACCACCGGAACTGTGACGTGGCAAGGGCAGCCGCTCGCACCGGGAACACCGCTCCGTGCACAGATAGGCTATGTCGGCCACGAGCCAGGACTTTATCCGGACCTCGGCGCCCGTGAGAACCTGGTCCTCTTTGCGTCCCTTTATGGAATGCAACTTGTGCCCGATCGGCTTGCAGCAAGCTTGAAGGCCGTGGGGCTCGACGACGCTCTTGAGGGACGCCTTGAATTGCCCGTGCGCGCATTTTCACGCGGCATGCAGCAACGCCTGGCTCTTGCCCGCGCCCTCTTGCACGATCCGTCGCTGCTGTTGTTTGACGAGCCGAGCGCAGCCCTCGATCCCACCGGCGCCGCCTGGTTGGTTCAACACCTTCAGCAGGCGCGCGACGCGGGACGCACGGTCGTTGTAATCACCCACGATCTCGGGTTGGCGGCGAAGCTTGGCGATCGCATTCTGCTGTTGCGCCGGGGCCGCGTGGCCATCGATCGCACGCTCCAAATGCCGATGCCCGAAACCGCATTGCGGACACTTTACGAGGAAACACTTGGTGTCCCTGCCTGAACCTTCACCCGTGCGCATCCCAGGATTCGCAACACAAGTGTTTCGGATTGCCGCCAAAGATCTGCGCATCGAGTGGAAAAGTCGCGAGATCCTTTTGACGATGGGCTATCTCGCGGTCGTCATAGTCCTCGCCTTCGCGTTCGCCTTTGTCACGGTGGGTGGCGAACGCCTGAGTCCCTCGGTCACCTCGGGCATTCTTTGGGTGAGCGTCTTTTTCTCGGGCACGGTCGCCCTGTCGCGCACCTTCGATAGAGAACGCGACGGCGAGGCGATACGCGCCCTGTTGCTCACGCCTATCGCCCGATCTGCCATTTATCTCGGGAAACTAATCGGCGTCGTCGTGTTGATGGCGATCGTCGAAGTCGTCGTGGTTCCTCTCACCGCCCTGTTTTTCTCGGCCGAACTTGGACAGCATCTGCTGTGGACTGCTTTGATATTGGGTCTTGGCAACC
>JAYUPZ010000189.1:0-9343 GCA_043759805.1 Myxococcales bacterium
GCGCTGTCGAAACCGACGCTCTCAAGTGAAGTGGCAACCTCGGCGTGCGTCATCGGCTTGGCAGCTGAAGCAAGCTTCCGGATAACCGCGATTCGAGCGCCCGTACTCCGCAAGCCAAGCGATCTCAGCAGCGTCTTGAGCGATTGTGCATCTGTTTCCGCCATTAGGTGCGCTTCTACCCCGTCTCAACCTCTGTCATGCCGCCATCCTTGCGCCTGAAATACTGAAACAAGGTCTGCACGATAGACAACACCGGCACGGCAAACAGCGCGCCCACAACGCCCCAGGTTTGTTCGCCTGCAATCAGCGCGAACACAACCAGCACCGGATGCGTCCGTGCTGCGCCGCCCATGATCTTCGGATTGAGAAGATTGGATTCAATCAAGTGGATGAATGCAATCCACCCTGCCACGTACATCCCAAGCACCAAATCAAACCCACCGCGTGATACCAATGCCACGGCCACAATCGGAACCGTCGACATGAACGATCCGAAAATCGGAACCAGACTCATGATGGACGCTATCGCAGCCAGCAACAGCGGATACTTCACCTGGAAGATCACAAGGCCGATGTACGTCAGCACGCCGTTGATGATCATGATGATGAACTGGCCGCGAATGACGCCCGACAGGCCCACGTCGATGCCCGTCGCAATGCGGTCGTAGTCCGACTGGTAGTTTTCCGGCACGAGCGAACGGATGAAGGCACGCACCCGCTCCAGATCGATCAGGATGAAAGCCGTCAGCATCAAGACCAGGATTAGCTTCCACAATCCACCGAGCACCGCCGTCACAAACTTCTTGCCGTACTCGAAGGCGCGCTGGGTTTCGTTCTCTGTACCCTGCACCATGTCCTCGACCCAGTGCTTGATCGAGCGCTCCCACTTCCCACCGGTCTCCGGCTCAATCGTCTTGCGTTTCGTATACGGCGCAATCATATATTCGCCTGGCTCAAGCCCGGGTTTTAACTCGAACGCGAGGCTGTTCAAGTTCACCCGGTATCGACCATCGGGCAAGGGCTCGACAATCGTGTCATCGGTGATGGGGGGCGGTAGATTCACCGTCGGAGCGTCGTCGGCCGTATCACCCGCGCCAAGGTGGCGATCGATCCATCCACCCACACGGGGCAGATACTCACGATTCACCTTGGCCATGAGATCGGGGGCTTCACGAAACAGTCGCGAAAAGTCGCCCGACAGACGTGGGATCACATACGACAATCCGCCACCGAGCACGGACAGGATCACAACATAAAGACTGATGACCGCGAGGCCGCGCGACATGCGCTTGCCAAACACGCGAACACGAACCAGGCGATCGACGGCGGGGGCAAGGATGTAGGCCACCAGCACCGCGAACACGAACGGCAGGACGATGTCCCTGAAAACATAAATGACAAAGATGCAAAACAGGGCAAAGCCCCACAGCTTCGCAAATCGCTTGAACCACGCGAACGCTCGCAAAGATCGCGCCGATTCGCGCCACGATGCCGCCGCGTCGTCTTTCGATAACGGGGCGGCAGCGGGGGGCGAAGGGTCTTTGGATGTTCCGTCGGACATGGATTCGACAGGATAACCCTGTCGGCGCGGGGCTTATTCTTCGGTCTTGCCAGGCGTCAAGTGAGCGAGCTTCTTGCGCATGACATCGCCCAGTGTCGCCGTGGGGGCGCCTTGAGTAAAGCCCTGAGCCTCTGCCATTTCCTCGGCACGTGCAGCACCACGGAACGACAGACCGATCTTGCGCTCAGCCGTGTCGACCGAGATGATCTCGGCCTTCAGGATGTCGCCCGGATTGACGAAGGTCTTGGCATCTTCCACGCGGTCTTCGGAGAACTCCGACACGTGAATGAGACCTTCGATGCCCTTTTCGATCTCGACGAATGCACCGAAGTCCATGACCTTGATGACCTTCGCTTCGACGATCTTGCCCTGTGGGTAGTCGTACTGGATGCGATCCCACGGATCGGGAACCAGCTGCTTGATACCCAGTGATACTTTTGGCTTCTCGCCATCGAACTCGATGTTGAGAACCACGGCCTCGGCCTCGTCGCCCTTTTGGTAAAGGTCCGACGGGTGCTTAACCCGCTGGGTCCACGAAAGGTCGCTGATGTGCACAAGGCCATCGATGCCCTCTTCGATTTCGATGAAGATACCGAAGTCGGCAATGTTGCGAACCGTGCCCTTGACGACTGTGCCGGGAGGGTACTTGTCCTTGAGCGACTCGAACGGATTTGGCTCGAGTTGCTTCACGCCGAGGCTGATGCGGTTCTGGCGGGGATCGATGTCGAGCACAACGGCCTCGACCTCAACACCGACCTCGAACACCTTCGACGGGTGCTTGACCCGACGGGTCCACGACATCTCCGAGACGTGAACGAGACCTTCGATGCCCTGCTCGAGCTCGATGAAGGCACCGTAATCCTTGAGCGAGACCACTTTGCCGCGCACAACCGTACCGGGTGGGTACTTCTCCTGTGCGTGCATCCAGGGATCTTCGGACATCTGCTTCAAGCCAAGCGAAACACGCTCGGTCTCGGAGTTGAACTTCAACACCTTGACGCGAACCTGGTCGCCAACCTGGAACAACTCGGAAGGATGCGTAACACGACCCCACGACATGTCCGTGATGTGCAAGAGACCGTCGATACCACCGAGGTCGATGAACGCACCGTACTCGGTGAGGTTCTTGACGACGCCGTCCACGATCTGGCCTTCTTTGAGCCTGTCGAGCGTCTTCTCTTTCATCTCGGCGCGCTCTTTTTCGAGCAGCACGCGGCGAGACAACACGAGGTTGCCGCGCTTCTTGTTGAACTTGATCACCTTGAAGCGGTGTTGCGTACCGAGGTACTGGTCGAGATTGCGAACGGGGCGCAAATCCACCTGTGAACCGGGCAAGAACGCCTTGACGCCGCCGCGGATCGTGACCGAGAGGCCACCCTTGACGCGTGCACCAATCGTGCCTTCGATGAGTTCGTCGCGCTCGCAAGCGGCAGAGATCTCGTCCCAAACTTTGAGGCGGTCGGCCTTCTCCTTGGACAACACACAAAGACCATTGTCGTCTTCGCGGGTCTCAAGAAAAACGTCTACGTCATCGCCTTGTTTAACCTCTGCCTTACCTTCGGCATCGGTGAACTCGTGAATCGGAATCGTTCCTTCGGATTTGTATCCGATATCAACGACGACATGGTCCTTGGTTACCGAGATAACTCGGCCCTTGATGATGTCGCCCTCTTTAAGATTCTCTCGTTTGTATGAAGCTTCAAAAAGCGCTGCGAAGTCTTCTTCGCCAGCGAATGTATCTGCGTCGTTTGATGTTGTTGTAGTAACCATTGTTCTCCGTTCGAGGTTGTGTCCCGGGTTAACCGATTAGGGTGAAGGTCGCGCAAACTAGCGTCAGGACACAGGATTGTCAACGCAAGGCGCCCCCGGGAACCCGGCACTTTTCGGGTGCTTTTCGCTCAACCACCGCGCTGCCGAACGATCGCAGCCATTTGGGCCACCACGGCCTGCGGCGTCATTGCCTCGGAGTCGATGGCGACCGCGTCATCAGCCTGTCGCAACGGTGCGACCGCCCGGGATGAATCGCGTGCGTCCCGCGTTTCGATTTCCGCCTGCGTGACCTTGATATCCTCCTCGATTCCGCGGGACTTCAATTCAAGCGAGCGTCGGTGGGCGCGTTCCGTGACGCTAGCCGTCAGAAAGAACTTCGCACCCGCATCGGGGAATACAACGGTCCCGACATCGCGCCCCTCGGCAACCACCTGTCCTCGGCGGCCCATTGACCGTTGCAGTTCGAGGAGTGCCGCCCGAACGGGCGGATGCGCTGAAACAATGGAGGCACCCTGCGACACTTCGGGTGTTCGAATCAGGCTCGAAAGGTCTAAACCGTTACAGATGAGTCGATTGCTTCCGTCAGTTTCCAGGCGGAAACCGATGTTGAGGGAGGTGGCGACTCGGGCGACCGCGTCTCCGTCTTGCCAGTCCGCACCGCTCTCACGGGCCCGGAACGCGACCGCGCGGTAGATGGCGCCGGTGTCGAGCAGGGTGTAGCCCAACGCCTCGGCCAACATGCGCGAGACTGTCGATTTACCGGCCCCAGCGGGCCCGTCAATCGCAACAACAAACGAACTGAGACTCTCTGACAAGGTCATTTTCGGGCAAACGATAACAGACCCGGAGACTGGGTTGTCGTCGATTTGGCACCGTCCGTGAGGTCGAGTTAGTATTTTTTATGCCCAGCTTAATGACCAAACTGATGCCTTGGTTGTGCATTTCCCTGCTTGCACCCTCGGCCTGTGGCTCGCGCAAATCAGAGGTTCCGGCGTTAGACCCGTGGACAGCCAAACATTCCGATCCGAAAAATGATCCTGTTGTTGCAACCGTGGCGGGCCAATCGATCCATGCGTCAGCAGTCAAGCGCCAGGCTGAACAGACCAGTGTAAACGCCCGGGATGCACTCAATGCGTTGATTGATCTTGAGGTACTCGCAGGGCGTGCACGGGCGCTCAACTTTCCGCCAAACACAGAGACCCTGCGTGCCCAAAAGCGCGCCATGGTGGACGCATACCTGCGCCGCGAATTCGAGCCAACAATCACCTTGGACAATCTCAAAGACGAAGACCTGCGACCGGTCTATGAGCGGGCGAAGTCGGTGTTTGTCAGGCCTCGGGCGGTGCGAATATTCGGCATCATTTTCAATGCGGGAAACCGCTACAACCGTTCCTTCGATGAGGCACGTGTTCTCATGCGCGAATTTGAGGCCGTCCTTAGACGACAAAAAACCTGGACGTCAGCCGAATTGACCGAAGTGACCACATCGAAAAAATGGCAAGACAGGAAGATTGCGACACTCCCGGGCATCATTCAGCAACCATCGGGTCCCTACGATGGGGAAGCATCCGAACGCTTGTTGGCCTTGAAATCCGTTGGCGAGTTCACACCCTCGTTTGAGAACAAGACGGGCGTACACATCGCAATGTGTCTCGAAATATTCGAGGCCAAAAACGTGACCTTCGAACAAATGCGCGAGGAAATCCGAACCACCTATTTTCCACGCTGGAAAAAAGAACGGTTCCTGAAATATACCGACACGGTCGCCGAGCGTCTCGGCGTGACCGTTCACGACGAAGCGCTGGCAACGTTCAACGAGAAATAGCGACTAGGCTTGCGCTGCCGGCGGCGACGGCGGGATCTCGATCGTGTCGATCGTGGCCGAGCCACGCGAATCGCCACGCATTTGCACGGCAACGAGCTTGGAAACACCGGGTTCTTCCATCGTGACGCCGCACAGGCGATCGGCGATCTCCATGCTCTGCTTGTTGTGCGTAATCACGATGAACTGCGATCGCTCGGTCATCTCGCGAATACCCTGGGCATATCGTGTTACGTTTACATCGTCGAGCGGCGCATCCACTTCGTCCAGAATACAAAAGGGAGACGGTTTGACGAGGAAGATAGCGAACAACAGCGAAACAGCCGTCAAAGCCTTTTCTCCACCGCTCAACAGTTCGAGGTTCTGCTGCATCTTCTTCCCGGGCGGGTTCGCGACGATGTCGACGCCCGTCTCCAGCAGATCATCGGGATTGGTCAGCACGAGGCGCGCGTTACCACCGCGGAAGAGGCGTGGGAACACTTCCTGGAACTTCGCGTTGATGGCGTCAAACACTTCCTGGAACCTGCGCCGGGAGGCGCGATTGATCTTGGTAATCGCAGTCTCAAGCTGCTCCATTGCGGATTCCAGATCGGCCTTCTGGGTCGTAAGAAAGTCGAATCGCTTTTGCAGCTCTTCGGATTCTTCAATCGCCGTCAGGTTGATCTCACCCATGCGTTCGATGAGACCTCGCAGCTGCTCCATGCGTTCAGTTTCCACCTGTGTCACAGGTGCCCTCAGGTGGTAGTCGAAGACCACGTGCGAAATTGAGGTATCCCGGTAACGCTCGGCGACGCTTTCTTCGAGTGAGATCCTTCGGAACTCCGCTTCCTTGAGTCGCAATTGCAATGTGCTGGCGGACTCGGCGAGCGACGATACTTGCGAACGCAGCGAGCGAAGGGCTTCTTCTCGCTCGGCCTGTACGCCGCTTCTTTCTTCAACCGAGTCCTGCCGCTCGGCATGTTCCCGACTTTGGGCTTCTGCTTGCGCCAGTTTCTCGCCTGCGGTTTGGCGCAAAACGACCGCGTCGGAAGTAAGCTGCAGAGCCCGCTCGCTTTGTTCCCGGCCACCCTGGTTCAGGCGCGTGATCCGATCTTGCTGCTCGTTGATCTCGCGTCGCGTCCGATCGAGCGTCAACTCGGCATTGGCGCGACGTTCGCCCGCCTGTGCGGCTGCAACCTTGAGCTCGGTCAAACGTGACACCATGGCATCGAGTGACACCGCGAGTGCGAGCGATTTTTCGCGCTTTGCGGTCGAGGAATCCTGCAGCTCCTCCACACGAATCCGGGCAATCGTCAGGTTTTCTGAAATCACGCCTGCACGGGCGACCCGATGTTCATCGCTCTTTTGCAGGTCCACGGCATTCTTGCGAAAGTGCGAAAGGCGACTTTCCGATTCATTTACCTGGCGGCGCGATCCTTCCAAATCCTTTTGCAGCCCAAGGCGCTTCATGTCGGCCTGCCGTCGTGCCTCTTCGCTCTCGGAACGCCAGTTCTCGGCATCGACAAGTCTCTGTTTCAAATCGACGTGTCGGGTTGAGGCCTTCTCCAGTTCGCCCTCGACATTGGTGACCAACGACTCGAGTTCTCGGATCTCCCGCTTTTGGCTCAGGATGCCTGCGCGAGCCTCACTGGGCGATCCACCTGTGATCACGCCCTGCGGGTCAATCGTCTCACCGTCGAGCGTGACGAGCGTGACCTGCGGCCGCTCCTGCTTCCACAGCGCGAGCGCGTTTTCGATCGTATCCACGACAACCACGTCGCCGAGCAAATACGCCGCGACCTTATCGTACTGTCGATCATAACCAACAAGCTCAAGCAAATTTCCGCGAACACCGGGGGCCTGCAGTCCCGGCCAAACCATGGAAGAAGCCGCGGTCGCAGACGATGCGGCGAGACCTCCGTCTCCGGAATCATACAAAACCTCGCCACCGGGCATCCGAATCGGAGCACCGCCAAACGAAGAGCGCAGTTCCAGGGGAATGAAGCTTGAACGGCCTTCGCTCTGCTGTTTCAGATACGAAACGGCCTCGACACCCACTTCGTGCGACTCGACCACAATGCTGCCGAGACGACGCCCCAGCACCGCTTCAACTGCAGTCTCAAATTCAGCGGGCGATGACACGATGTCGGCAACCGGACCCCGAATCGATCCGGGGCGAGTCCAGCTTGCCCCCCCATCAGGGACGCTGTCATTGGCAGCTTGGCGCATGATCGCGCCAACACCCCGCTCAAAGCTTTCGTAACGCGTTTCGATCTCGCGCAGTGATTCCAACCGAGAGCGACGTCGGTGAGCCTCTTCGCGCAACGTCTCGACTTCGATGCTGGCTCGGCCAATCTCTTGCTTGTACGTTTCGACCTGACGGCGCGCCTCTGCGCCCGCGACACTTGCAGCCTCGACCTCCACGAGCGCGGTTTGTAACGCGATTTCACTCGCATCCATCTCCTCGCGTACCCGAAACAGAATCTGCTCAACCCGGGCAATTTCTTCCGCGAGCGATTCAAGACGCACGGCTAAATCCGCGCGCGAGGCCTCGATGCCGGCCAGTTCGGACTCTTCGCGAGCAATCGTCGTACGGGCCTGGTTGGCCTGCGCGGTCGCTTCATCCGATTCGCGGCGAACCACGCTCAGCTGATCGCGAATCTGATTGTAGAGCGATTCTTCGTCGCGATAGCGGTCATTGGCTTCTTCTGACTCACCGAGGAAGGCCGACAGCTGCTGTTCGAGGTCGTCAATCGCAGCACGGTTTGCGGTCAGGCGCTGTTCAAGCTCAGAGCTCTCCTGCTGCGCTTCCGCGGATTGTCGAGCCAGCCGTTGCGATTCGTCTTCGTAGTGGTGAGCACGCTGATTTTCGAGCTGAGCCTGATTGGAAAGCTCAAGGATCATTTCGCGCAAGGACGACAGTTCCGCCATGTCGTCGGCAAGGGTCAGTCGACCGGCTTCAATCTCGGTCTCTTCGATTGCAAGCAAACGAACTTTTTCTTCGTGATCGACGCGGACGTTCCCGTGCGCGTACTTGCTCGATTTTTCGTCAGCCAGGTGCCAGAGATATCGATGCGATGCGTCCCACAACTCAAGCTCCTTGAGCTCGCTCTTGTACTTCTTGTAGCGCTCGGCCTTTTGGGCAGCGAGGCGTAGCGACCGAAGCCGAGAATCGATTTCGCCAATGACGTCCGAAACGCGCAATAGGTGCTGGCGCGTGGATTCCATCCGACGTTCGGCCTGCCGCTTCTTTGCCTTGTACTTCGTAATGCCTGCCGCTTCGTCGATGAGCGTTCGGCGATCTTCGGGTTTTGACGAAACGATGAACCCGACACGACCCTGTTCGATGATCGAATACGCCTTGGTACCCACGCCTGTGCCGAGGAAGAAGTCGACGATGTCGCGCAGGCGACACAGAACGCCACCAAGCAGGTACTCGCTCGTGCCGTCACGATAAAGTCGACGCGTGATCATGACCTCGGCGGGCGCAGCCTCCCCCCAGGGCACGCCGCCCGGCGCGGTCAATTTCGGCAATGTGGTGGTGTCGAAGGTCAACGACACCTCCGCCATCCCCGCCGGACCTCGTGACTCGGAGCCTGCGAAAATCACGTCGTCCATTGCGCGCCCGCGGAGATGCTTGGCCGACTGCTCACCCATGCACCAACGAATTGCGTCGACGATGTTCGACTTGCCGCAACCATTGGGACCAACGATGGCGGTGATCGGGTCGGGAAAGTGTACCGTTGTCTTGTCAACGAAGGACTTGAACCCGCAGATTTCCAGCTTCTTGATTTTCATCGCCGTGTTCTCTTCCCCAAACGCTCGCGTGCAGCTTCGCCCGAACCAGAAGCAATCTCCACGCAAACGTCAACCTGTCAGACAGTGACCATACGTGACCATACTGGTCACGCGCTGACATTACGTACCATCACCCCAATCCCGCTGTAAAGACCCGGCAGGGCACAGTTTACGGGTTTGTTTGCGAGACCTCAATTAATCGACTTTCGCGGAAAAAAATCGTCTTGCAGCCACCCCTGCCGCGCTGCGATGCGACCGTGAATTTCTTTGACCCTGTTACTAAGGTTGGGACCTGCGTTTCCATTTGGTAAGGTCCGCGCTTTCCATGACCGACGGATCGAACGACCTCGTAACCCTTCTCATTGTCCTTGTCGGAATCGCGCTAACCGCGTTCGGGATTGTGACTGTGGCCC
>JAYUPZ010000190.1:0-2042 GCA_043759805.1 Myxococcales bacterium
ACTTTACTTCGCAGCAATAACAATGAAGATCGAGCCCATGGGCTCTTGATTGTCTCGACGGCCGTCGCGGTAGGCGTTCTCGGATCGCTTGACGCCGTACTCCAGCGCGCCGAGCCTGCGATTCTATCCGCCGTCATTTTTGCGACCGTGCCACGAAACGGATCGCGAACCTTCGCACTTTCGAGATTCACAAAGCTCGGCGTACTCGCGTTGTGTTGCGCATTCGGTGTTTTGACCAACGTGCTCATCGTCCGCACTTTGATGGCCCGTAGTCTCCGTTCTGGCGACGCATCGGATTGGATGCACGCTGCCGATCTTGATCCGGGCGACTACGTACTTCGCGGCCGGTTGGCAGTTGTACTCGCCAACGACGAACGGTGTGCTGCCGCGACAACCTATGCGCACGAAGTGGCGGAGTTATTTCCTTCGTCCTCGATCGCGGGCATCGTTGAAACCCGTTGTAAATCACCGGCCCGGGCTCAAAAAGAGGTCCCTTTCTTTCAGTAGCCCGTCGATCGCGTTCCGTTCCGTGGCTATCGCTTGGTGGCGACCACGCGCAAACAAGTCTCAATGGTCGTGTGATAGTCGGTCGCACTTTCGATACGAACATCCGAAAACCCAGCCTCCGTGCAGAGTCGGGAAATTCGTGCTTCGTTATACCCGAAAAAATGGGCGTCACCCACAAAGCGCTGCAAACCGAAAATACTGTTTAGAGCCTCATCGGCGCCGCCCAGGTAGCGGACAACCGCTGCGTCGAAATCCGGTAACTCCATCACAAGCTGCCCGTTTGGCGCGAGCAAATCAAACCAGTGTGCGAGAACGCTGGCAACCGCTGGGCGTGCGATGTGCTCGACCAAGTGATATGACTCGATCTGTTGTAGTGATCCATTTGCGAACGGCAGTGCGCACACGTCGCCTATCAGATCCGTGGCAATGGTGAGGCGGCGATCGATGTTCACGTACCCATCAAACCGAATTTTTCCGCACCCAAGGTGAAGCTTCACGGTATCCTCCGAAGTTATGTGTTACGACGAGTCCAGGGCGATAACGACAAGAGATCGCCGATCGACGATTTCGCCATGACACCCCAGAATTGACGAGCACTCAAGTCTCAACATGAACTATCGTTCGCTCAACGATCTGAATGCTACGATTCGTTCGAGTCTGTCGCGAATCCCACTCGACTTTGACATCGTGGTCGGGATCCCAAGAACCGGGCTACTTCCGGCAAGCCTCGTGGCGCTGTACCTGAACAAACCTTTGGCCGACTTGCATGGGTTCATTTCCGGAACGACGCTGGACGGCGGCGCCCGTTTCCACGAGCGGTATACCAGAGCAATCAACCTCGCGTCGGTGAAAGCACTTTTGGTTGACGATTCGATTCGGACCGGCGCACAGATTGCCAAGACCCGCCAGCTCATAAGCGATGCCGGACTTTCGAGCCGCACAAGGATTTTCTGCGTATTTTCAAGCCCAAGTTCAACTGGACTGGTCGACCACTTTGGCGAGGTATGCGATCTGCCTCGGGTGTTTGAATGGAACATCATGCACAACATCCACCTCCGAAATGCCTGCGTCGATATTGACGGTGTCCTTTGTCGCGACCCATTTCCCGAAGAGAACGACGACGGAGTGCGATACGAACGGTTTCTTGAAACCGTGAACCCATTGGTCGTCCCATCCATACCGATTGGCAGATTGGTAACCTGTCGTCTGGAGCGATACCGACGGCAAACAGCCGATTGGTTGGATCGTCACGGCATTCGATATGATCAACTCATCATGATGGACCACCCGACCAAGGCAGCAAGGACCGCCGCTGGAAACCATGGAACGTTCAAGGCAGAAATCTACTTGAACAACAATGCGACGTTGTTCATCGAAAGTTCGCTTTCTCAGGCCCAAACAATCTCCAGGATGTCAGCGAAACCAGTTTATTGTACCGAGAATCGTTCAATGATTCCAGGATCGTGAAAATGCGAACCCAGCGTGGGACCCTGGCTCGCTCTGCTCATCGTCGAACGGGGATGCCTATCTGCCTT
>JAYUPZ010000191.1:0-2040 GCA_043759805.1 Myxococcales bacterium
GATAGATTGATCGATGAAGGATAAAATGGCCAGTTGGATTTGAAAGTTCATACCCTTCACCCCCAAGGCATCACCTCCACCCACGCTCCCGCTGCCACCGACGTGACCTCCGGCGCAACGACCACCAAACCATCCGCCCACAGGGTGTTCGATATCGCAGCGGGCCCTCCCCGGACGAGCGTCACATGTGGTTCCGTACCACGGTCCGTGAACCGAACCCGCAGGTAGTCTTCGCGACCCACCGCCGATTCGTGTGACTCATCGAGAATCGCACGGGTCTTCCATGCGGGAATCGGTGCGGCGCCCGCGATGCGATGCAGTGCCGGTGCCAGCAGCATCGCGAAGACAACCGCCGTCGACGTCGGAAAACCGGGCACACCGACGATCAACCGATCGCGGCCGTTGACCATCGCATGCGCCACGAGGGTTGGCTTGCCAGGTCGAATGTCGATGCCGTGAAACAGTTGTCCACGACCGGGATAACGTTCCAGCAACTCGGCCACGACATCACCTGCGAAGTCTTTACCGCCAATGGAGGTACCCGCCGAAACCAAGACAAAGTCGTGTTCCAACAACGCCGCGCCCAACTTGTCGGACAGCACTGCCGGATCGTCGGGAATGATCCCGCCCGAAACCGCATCACAGCCGATTCGTCGCAACAGCGCACACAACAGCGTCGAGTTCGAATCGCGCACCTCGGCCGGGCCTATCGGCATTCCCGGAGTGCGAACCTCGTTGCCGCTTGAAAAAACCATCGCCCTGGGCCGAACAAACACCGGGACCTGCACACAACCAACGCCCGCCAACATCGAGAGCGAGGCGGGACCGAGAACCGTTCCGGCTTGCACGACAATTGACCCCAGGGCCACATCCGAGCCGACCGCAGCCACGTTGCGGCCCTCGTTGACCGGGGTGGTCACGATGATGCGCTCCTCTTCCCCGCGTCGCGTCCATTCAACTGCCACGACGGCATCCGCACCTGACGGCAAACAGCCACCGGTTGGAATCTGCAGTGCCTCGCCAGGACCGACCGTTCCGTTTGGCAAGGTTCCGATGTCGACGCGACCCGTACACACAAGACCTGCGGGGTACGCCCCGGGTTCCGTATCACAGGCGCGTACCGCATACCCGTCCATCAGTGCGCGCGCTGCCCCCGGAATCGGATCATTTGCAACAACGGACTCGGCCAGGATGCGTCCATCGGCCTGTGCGAGGGGAATGGTCTCCTTGCCCATCACCATTGGAAGGGCCGCAAGCCGCTGTCGAGCCTCGGCCGCCGTTACAAGCAATAAAGAAGGACGCATCACTAAACCGGTAGCACCGGGCGTCGGCGTCGCACCGTTTCGCTTTGTTTCGTTGCCGTATCGGCGAATCGGGCGATCAACGTGGAGCGAAGCTCGTCGCCCGGCACTACCGCATCAATGTGCAACTCGGCCGCAAGCTTCAGGATATCGATGTCTTGGCGGTACTGCTCGCGCAACGTCTCGACGTAGGCGACGCGCTCGGTCTCGGGCTTCTCGGCAATCTTGTTGGCATAAACTGCATTCACTGCGGCCTCTGCCCCCATGACGGCGATCATCGCCTGCGGCAGCGCAATGGTTGCATCGGCCCCGAAGGCCGGGCCGCACATCGCATACAGACCCGCGCCGTAGGCCTTGCGGACGATGACGCTGATCTTCGGAACGGTTGCATCGGCCATCGCCGAAATCATTTTGGCACCGTGACGGATGATCCCCTGACTCTCAACCGCCTTGCCGATCATGAATCCTGGTACATCTGCGAGGAACAAAAGGGGGATATTGAAAGCGTCGCACAACCACACAAAGCGAGCGGCCTTGTCGGCAGAATCCACGAACAAAACGCCGCCCTTCCACTTTGGCTGGTTCGCGACGATGCCCACTGTGCGCCCATCGATGCGCGCAAAGCCCGTGATGATTTCGCGAGCGAAACGCTTTTTGATCTCGAAGAACGAACCACCATCGACGACCGCGTCGATGAACGCGAGCATGTCGAAGGACTGGTTTTCTTTCTCTGGCAAGA
>JAYUPZ010000192.1:0-2039 GCA_043759805.1 Myxococcales bacterium
GTAAATACGAGCGGCTGTCCCCTCGGACCCGCCCACGCTTCGAGTTCGGCGCGCAGTGCACGCCAGCGACCGGTCAAGGCTTTCACGTCGACGGGTTCATCGAGTGTTCGCAGATTGAAATAGGCCGTGACTCCCACTTCATCCACCTCGTCTAGGACGCGGGCCTTGCGGTAATGATCCCAGTTGGCGGAATAAAGCAACGTACCCGAAAACAAGCCGCGCACCCGTTCAATCACCGGCCGCCAGGAATCAAGATCATCGTCGAGCGACGACAACTCGCTGCCGACCACCAATCGTGTTGCACCGGTGAAGGTGGCGAGTGCCGCCAGTTCACCAAGGCGTTCACCATAACTGGCAAACCAGGCGCGCCGATTTTCGGGCGAGAGGGTTCCACGCCACTCGTTTGGACCTCGAGGATGCGCGAGTCGAATGATGGGAAAAAGCGTGACCTCGAGACCAATGCGTCGGGCCTGGCGCGTGGCGTTTGCAATGGCTTCAAGGGTCGGTGAAAACCGCGTGTGCAACGTCAGTTTGGTCGAGCCTGCGTTCTCTTGGTAAAGTGGAACGATGAGTGCAACGTGGCTGGCGCCGAGATCTTTGATCTCTTTTAATAGCGGATCGTAGGAAAAACTTACGTCTTCGGCGAACAATCCAAGAGCCACCCCTCGCTGACGGGCGATGGGACCGTAGGGAACGACATTCTTGCTGGAATCCACGATTGGGGCGGCACCCCGCACCGTAGGCGCGGTCGACCCAAGCAGAAGCAGGGCCGAAATCATCAGGGATGACCGAACGAGGCGCATGGCCTGTGATCCTGGCACAAAGTTGCCCTACAATCACGCGAACCATGTTGAGCCCCGTTATTCTGACCAGCCTGTGGATGGTTTTCGCGGGTGTTGTCGAGCCCTCGACCAGCACACCGCATGACAAACCGCGTCTCTGCGTTTTGACCGATATCTCGAATGAACCGGACGATGAACAGTCGCTGATTCGGCTGCTTCTCTACGCGAACGAGATCGACATCGAATGTCTCATTGCGACCACCGGGATCCACCTGAAGAACAACATCGCACCCGAACGCATCGCACGCACGGTTGCGGCGTATGGCGAAGTGGTCGGTAACCTTGGGGTTCACGCCGATGGCTATCCGAAAGCAGCTTTTCTACATTCGCGCATCAAGTCCGGCAATCCCGGATACGGAGTCAAGGCTGTGGGCCCGGGCCTTTCCTCCGAGGGCTCGAAATACCTCATCCAGATCGTCGATTCGAGTGACGACCGTCCGGTCTGGGTGGCCGCCTGGGGTGGTGCCAATACGCTCGCGCAGGCGTTGTTTGATGTTCGCCGGACACGCAACCGCGCAGCGATCGATGCCTTTATCGCCAAGATTCGCGTGTACGCCATTTCGGACCAGGACGATGCAGGGCCCTGGTTGCGAAAGACATTCAAGAATTTGTATTACGTGGTTAGTCCTAGCGTTGTCGGTGGCAACCACCTTGAGTACTACGAATCAGCCTGGAGTGGTATCTCGGGCGATCGCTTTTACAAAAACGGCCCCGGCATTGATCTCGATCTCGTCGAGAATCCATGGCTGCGCACCAACATCGCAGAAAATCACGGCCCCCTCGGCGCGCTTTATCCACGTGTCGAATACATCATGGAAGGGGATACGCCGTCCTTTCTTAACCTCATCGCCAACGGCCTTTGTGGGCACCGAGATCCTTCCTTCGGCGGCTGGGGCGGCCGATACCTCTTGCGCAACACGCGTGGCGAAGATCGCCCCATTTACATTCACGACCGCGATACAGTGACGGTTGGAAATAACAGCTACACCTCCGTGCAGGCAACGGTCTGGCGCTGGCGACGTGCGTTTCAGCATGACTTCGCCGCGCGCATGGACTGGTCGATTCAACCGGAACGCACGCGGGCCAACCACAACCCCCGTCCCGTGGTGGAGGGCGACGCGTCGCAAACGGTGGTGGAAACGCGCGCGTTTTCGGGCACACCGGTGAAGGTGTCGGCGCGAGGCTCGACGGATCCGG
>JAYUPZ010000193.1:0-4463 GCA_043759805.1 Myxococcales bacterium
GCCCCTATCAGCCACACCCACGTCGGTCCGACGACGGGTAACATGAACTCCGAAAATACCGGCCCGATCGCGTTGGTGGACAGGAGTGCGGCCGCGAAAATTCCAATGGCCTGGGCCATCCGGCCGGGCGGCGCGAGATTCGCGGCCATGGCGCTGCCCGCGGTGAACACACACGCCCACCCGGCGCCTTGAAAAAATCGGCCGGCTCCCGCCAAAACGCCGACCTCGTCGACCCAGATAAACAACGACCCACCAAACGCCATGACGAGGGTCCCAAGTGCCAACACGCGACGATGTGTCCAGCGGGCAAGAAGATGGCGCAAGGGCCGCATCAACAGAATATTGGCGACGCCGTGCATCGTCATGACGGCACCGATCTGGCGTGGACCGGCGTGCAACGCGGTCGTGAAGTGTTTGGGCAGAATCAAAAAGATCGAAGTGCACATGCCGAATGCGAGATGCACCAGCATCAACCGTCGAAATGCCGAACCAAACAATGCGGGTGGCGGCTCCGCGCCCGGAGGGGGAGGGTTATTCGGCACGCAGAAGCCCGCGCTTCAAGGCAACGGCAACCGCTTCTGTGCGACGTTTGACACCCAGTTTGAGGAGAATATTGCTGACGTGGATGCGGACTGTCCCTTCCCCGATGGTCAGGATATCGGCAATCTCACGGTTGCTACGCCCCCTGAAAACGTGGTCAAGAACCTCGATTTCCCGCGGGGTCAGGGTGGAGCGCACGGGCCGATCATCGACCGCCACGACTTTCTGCGGAAAGTAACGTTGTCCCGCATGAATCGTTCGAATGGCCGAGATCAGGACATCGCCGCTGACATCCTTTTTCACGTACCCAAGTGCACCCGCCGCGACAGCTCGGCCAACGTCCTCTTCACTTTCGTAATTCGAGACGACGAGGATACGGGCGTGTGGATTCACGCTGCAGATGGCGGCGGTGGCTTCCACGCCATCCATCTCGGGAAGCCGTAAATCCATTAATACGACATCCGGCATCTGTTTCGCGTACTGCACGGTTGCCTCGCGACCGCTTTCCGCGGTGCCAACGATTTCCATGTCCTTTTGATCGCCTATCAGGGTCGACAGCGCGAGCCGGGCCAGAAAATGGTCCTCGACGGTGAGAATGCGAATGGCTTTCGGGAGGTTCATGGGGCCGGGCGTGGCGCCAAGATACTAACACGGAGCGGCTCCCGGCGTGAAGCCGTCGTAAGATCCAACCGAGCCGCCAATTTTCAGCGAATCAACCTCACTGCTCCCGGTGAAAGTGTTACGTTTAGCGCCGGGGCAATCTAGGCCGTATCCCTGGCGTATTTGCTCGCCAGTGTCGCCGCCGGCTCGAGCGCGTGTTCGGAGGTCGTGACCTCCACCCAAACCAAATTACCGTCGCTGTGCTCGACCCAGGAGACGAATACATCGTCGGGACCTTCGAGCAACTCACAGACATCGTCAAAATCTGCCATGGGCAGGAGAAAAGCCGCGGTGTTGTTGGCCCGATTGAAAAATCCTGGGTTCACCTGGGGCTTCTCGAAAAAGTGGATGTACACCCGCTCGACAGGATGATCGTCGCGCGTTTCCACGACGAAATCCAGGGTGCGGACTGGACCCGGATGTTGGCCTCGACAAACACCCAGTTTGTAATTTTTCACAAGCGCGATCATGGAAAGTTCCTCTTTTGATTGGCGAGATGCCTTCGTCGGGCACAACAGGTTCGTTTGCAAGATGCAGACCGTCTCCGTCAATCGCCGAAGCATTCGAGCGAGCTGACCGCGAAATTTGTGCATCTAACGGGGCCGCCGCCCGAAGAATCTGCGCGAAGTGTCCAGCGATTCTTCATGAATGACTGCGACAATGCCTGTGCTACGGCACGGCAATTGCGAACGGATGTCGACATGCGCCCATCGATTGTACGTAAGATCCCCGTGTTGTCCCTGCTCTCCCTGCTCGGCCTCGCCTGTACCACCAGTCCGACGCGCGTTGACCCGGAAGAAATGAGCGCGCAAGCCCATCGGGACGAGGCGCGCCATGAACAGTCGGAGGCCAACATGCATCAGGAGGCCTTTGATCCTGCGGCAGCTCGGCCGAGCCCCTTCCGCGACCGAGGCGGAGAAGGGGATTCGCTTTCAGGAATACCCCTGTACAACCCGACAGAGGGTCATCTGCGCCAATCAGACTGGCACCGACAGCATGCGCAAGCGCACCAAATCGCGGCCGAGAAACTGGAACGTTTCGAGGTCTCGGCCTGCGACGGCATCCCCGCCAAGGAGCGGGCCGCATGTCCGTTGCTCATCCGCGTCACCAATATTGACGACATCGACAAAGGCGTCCGCGTGACGTTCAAGGGCGGCACTGATCTGACTCCCATCCTCAAAAACATGCAGTGCCAACAGGCATACGCCAAGGCCCGCGGATTCGCTGACCACAGTGACTCTTGCCCGATCTACATGGGCGGCCTCGACATCCGCCAGGCCAAAAATCAAACCGCGATCGAGTTGACCGCGAACTTGCCTTCGACTGTCGAAGCGGTGCGACGGAATATTCGGGCGCAGGCTATCTTTGCCAAACCCTGAAGGTTGGAATTGAGCGCTACCGCTTTCGGGCAGGGGCGATCACGTCCCAGGTTCTGGGCACATCGGGTATCGGAATCGTGCGAACGAGGTCCCGAACAAAAGCGGAAAGCGCCCAGAGATCTTTCGACGAAAGTGTTTCGTAGGGTCCCATCGGTGAGCCGTCAAGTCCCGTCATCAGTGTGAGGTAGATGTCCTCCGGGTCTTGCCCGCGAAGGAACTGACCCTTTGTGAAATCGCGGACGCGCACCTTGCGACCTGCCCCGCCGACTGCGTACAGTTCGGCCGCCGGGCCATCGCCATTGCCTTCGGTGCCATGGCAGGTGTTGCAACGCAAGAGCACGAACAACCGACGCCCCTCTTCCACCAGCTCTTCGGTCTGCACCGGAGCCCGGGGAACAACGAAGGTCTTTTCAATTTTTTCCTGTGCGAAACGAGACGAAAAAGACTTGATTCGGAATACGAGTGCCCATCTATCCCGTTCGGAAAGTTGGTGCCAGGGAAACATCTCGGTTCCGTGCATCCCGCGTGAAATCGTGACGAAGAGATCCATATCCGTTGGCAAGGTTCCCGACGGAGTCGAGCGTATTTTGAACACGGCCACACCAAAATCGGTGGGTTTGAAATCGAGCTGTGAAGCGCCAATCCCCTTTCCATCGCCGCTGTCGCCATGGCAATTGGCACAATGTTGGCTGAAAAGTGCTCCCCCGCGCTTGCGCAAGGCAGCGGTATTGCGCGGTGCCCGTCCACGTGGTCGGGCATTTGACGGTGGTCCGGCCATCCAAATTAAATCGATAGGTTTGGGCGCAGACGATGCGCCTGCCTTGTGTACCGGGGATTCGACTGCAACAAACTGTATCCAGCCGAAGGCCAACGCGGAAAAAACATTCATGGGCACGGAGCGTTGCAACTCCGGTGCCGGTTTTCAATCACGCGAAGGCCGCACGAATGACGCCCACCGCAACCGACCTGTGGTAGGTACCTCCTTAAATCGGCCATGGCAACGTGACGTTTTTCGAGAGTCTGAAGATTTACGTTGGGTTCACCGACGCTTCCAGCGCGCGGCTGAAGGCGTTCGCGCCCTTGGCCCGGACCGACATGGTGCGAATCATCGATGATTTCTACCGCGCCATCGAGCAACACCCCGAAGCCCGCGCCGTCATCACCGGCGGTGAAGCGCAAGTCGCCCGGCTCAAGAATACTTTGAGCCGCTGGCTCGAGGAGCTATTCGACGGGCCGCACGACGAAGCGTATTGCGATCGCCGTTCACGGATTGGACGAATGCATGTTCAGGTCGGCTTGCCTCAACAATTTATGTTTACGGCCATGAATCGCGTCCGCGTTCAATTGCTTGAAGTCGCGATGAATGCGGCGATTGAAGCGCGCGGGGAGACCTGCGCAGCTTTAAATCAGATTCTCGACCTTGAATTGGCGATCATGCTGCACTCCTACCGCGAAGATCTAATGGCACACGGCCTCGCAATCGAGCGCCTTGCCACCATTGGGCAAATGGCAACCGGTGTCAGCCAGGAACTGCGCAACCCGCTCGGGGTTATCGAATCGTCCCTATTCTTGCTGCGAAAGCACCTCGGCCCGGCGGCCGACGATGAAAACGTACGTCGACACATGGATCGCATCGGTACCGAGCTGACGCGTTCGAATAAGACGATCGGCGACCTGCTCCATCTGGTGCAGATTCGTACCCCGAGGAAATTTCACGTCACGATCGCCGAACTCATCGAACAGGCGATCACGAGCGCCCAGCTGCAAAGCACCATTGCCATTTCATCAACCGTTCCGGACGGGCTCAAGTTCGACCTCGATTTCGGACAGATGGTTCAGGCGCTTGGCCATTTGTTAAAAAACGCACAACAAGCGATGCGCGGA
>JAYUPZ010000194.1:0-20412 GCA_043759805.1 Myxococcales bacterium
TTCAGTCGAGGCGTGGTCGATGGCTCAATTGACGTGCCTCAATACGACCGCTTACGTCGGAAGGTGGGCCTCGCGATTCAGAGCGCGGTCAGCGGGCAATGGTGGATTGAACTCGTCACGCTCGATAGTGTTCTCAGTGAGTTTACGTCGAGTTGTTTAACCTGGGCCCCCGGTGCGCCGACAGAGTTCGAGCGCGTTGTTGTGGGGCAGCTGGCTGTGACGATTTTCAACCGGGCATTGGTGGGACACGATACCGACCGACGTGTTGATGAGGTCTTTTCTTTGCTACAGAATGTTGTGGGTGCCTTCGAGGACCGCGATATTCAAGATGTTGAGTTGTTCGATAGCCTTCGTCGTCACTTGTCGGTAGCGGGTAGAGCGATCGGAGACCGAAACGCCTTCGTCGGTCGTGCGGCAATTCGCGCCTTCATGGAACATCTCGCAGAGGCGCCCGAAGTTGACGATCGAACGGTAGAGCAACTACTGGATTCCGCAAACGCAATGGAGGCATCTTTATGAAATCCTTTTTTCTGGCCATGGCGTTGCTTACTACTGTTGCGATTGACCTTGGCTGCAGCAAGGGACACTTTACGGCGTCGCTCAAGAGCCTGAAGATGAAGGAGGTGCACCTGGAGATTGATCCGAAGTTCAAGCAAATCGTATCCCGGCTGGATTTTGAATTGTCGGATGACGCCGAGAGTTGTGCCATTGCTAGGGATGAGTTAAGGGCTGATATCGATGATTTGCCCCTGACCGTTACGGGAAACGGAGGGCCCGGGGGAAGTGGACTTCTTACGGGGAAGCCCGACATATGCTTACAGTTTCTTTTCGAGACGAAGTGGCCGATGGGAACGGTCGCGGGATGGCCGAACGGAGAGATGCTTTACAAGCCGCCCGGGATCATCTCGACCCTCACAATCCGAGACGACAGCGAGACGATATCGATGCGCATGCTCGACCTATTTCGCGCGCCGCCAGAGAACGTCGTAGCACTCGTTGCTCCAGCCGACGGATTTGTAAGGCACGGCGAGACAATTGAAGCCGCCATTCAGACCGACAGTTGGCCGGGGGAACATCAAGTCAGCGTGGCGTTTAAAGACAGTCGAGACAATTCGTTGAAAGAGATTCGCGGAAAGCGTAACGAAAACGGGAGATTCGAGTTCATCGTTTCGCCCGAAATTCCGCCGGGACCCAATGCCGCCGGTTTTTGGGTCTATTGGGGTCCGAAGGTGCTTGGGTGCACCAACGCAACGTCTTGTGGCGGGGTGTCATACCCCGCGCAAATCGCAACCTTCCCGATGGAGATACGTCCGTAGACGACCGCGACGTTGACTCGGGATGTTCCCAAAATGAGATACGTCCGACTAGCGATGTTAGTGTTCGTCACCGTCGTTTCCGCGTGTAGCAAGGGGCATTTCACGGCATCGCTCAAAAGCCTGAAGATGAAGCGCGTGCACCTGGAGATCGATCCGAAGTTCAATCAAATCGTATCCCGATTGGATTTCGAGTTGTCGGATGACGCCGAGAGTTGTGCCATCGCAAGGGATGAACTACGCGCCGACATCGATGATTTGCCCCTGAGCGTTGCGGGAAACGGAGGGCCGGGGGGAAGTGGACTTCTTACGGGAAAGCCCGATATATGCATACAATTTCTTTTCGAGACGAAGTGGCCGATGGGAACGGTCGCGGGATGGCCGAACGGAGAGCTTCTTTACAAGCCGCCCGGAATCATCTCGACCCTCACAATCCGTGACGACAGCGAGACGATATCGATGCGCATGCTCGACCTGTTTCGCGCGCCGCCGGAGAACGTCGTGGGTATCGTATCACCTACCAATAGGATGGTGAAACCTGGCGACTCGATGGTTTTCTCACTTTCACGAGGGGCGGTCGATCAGATAGATCGGGTCAGTGTATTTTTCGGAGATCCGGCCGTTGATCTTGCGTTGGTTCCGACGGCAAGAATCGTTCCCGACGCAGACGGTTTGATTGAGGTAAACGTGCCTCCCGGTGAACCAAAATCAGTCTCGATGAACTTCTACGGATTCGTTGGTCCACGCGTGTTGTCGTGTGAAAACGCAAACTGCACGCGCGGTTCATACGCTTTGCCAATCGGGACGATCCCAATCGAAGTTGTTCCGTGAATAGGCTCTGTGATCGCAGGGATCGTGTCTAAATCCCTTGCCCTGGCGATAAAGCCTGAAGATGAAGAAGGATTCTTGGGGGGCCTGCGCGGGATTCCGCCACCCTCTGTGAGCCCCAGAACAAAGCAGGCCGTTGTGATAAAATGAGTCAATGGCAAGTCCAGCGACCCGTCTCGCGACCTACGAAGATGTTCTTCGTGCACCGCCGAACAAGGTGGCCGAGATCATCGCAGGGGAATTGATTTTGAGCCCCCGACCCGCCGGGCCACATGTCGTCGCAGCCACCGCTCTGGGCGAAGAACTTGGCCCTCCCTTCAAACGGGGACGCGGTGGACCGGGTGGTTGGATCATTCTTCACGAACCCGAAGTGCATTTGGCCGACGACATATTCGTACCCGATCTGGCCGGGTGGCGGCGAACCACAATGTCGGCGGTCGACAAGGACGCCGCGTTCTTCACCATTCGTCCCGATTGGGTTTGTGAAGTCCTGTCACCGTCCACTGAACGTTACGATCGCGCAGAGAAGATCGCGCGTTACGCGCGCAGTGGCACGTCGCACGCGTGGCTGGTGAATCCCTTGCAGCGAACGCTTGAAGCGTTGCGACTATCTTCCGAAAAACCCGGCCAGTGGACAACCCTCGGTGTGTTCTACAACGACGCGAAAGTTCAAGTGGAACCCTTCGAGGCATTCGAACTCGATCTTGCCATCTTGTGGATGGACGTACGGTAATCGCACCCGGCCGTGACTACAACTGCGCCTGCGCCAAATAAAACTTGTTGTTCTTCTCGTGAATGATCTTGAGCGAAGGGCGCGCCGCTTCCGGTAACAAGCCACGCAACTGATCGAAGCGTGTACGCTCCACCACAAAAAACATGCGCTTGCCCGTGTTGCGGCCGAGGTAGGCCTGCAGATCCTCGGCGTTTCGGTTGCCCAGAAACACGGTGCGACTTTCTGCCGGACCCTCGTAAATTTCGTTCTGTGTGTAGAACGTTTCGCCGCGCCAGTAAAGCTGCCATGCGATCAACCGTTCAGCCGGAGAGCTACGCGTCTTGTAGTACAGCGCCGTTAGCTCTTTTTGCGTCCAGATGTCCGAGACCTTCTTCATGTAGACATCGAGCAAGAAGTAGGTGAACGCAACCGCGGCTCCAACGGTTCCCAAGAGCGCCGCCTTGCGCGTGGTACGCCAGGACCAGAGGATCGCCATCAGAGCCCAGGCTGCAACAAACCCCGCGATGAGCGTGCTCCACGACAACTCGGGCGGCCAGGGCCGACCCCCCGGTGAGTTGACGTAGTCGTACGCGAAGAGCCAAATGAAAAGCTGTGCCCCACGATCGTTGCGCATCAGATCGTAGGCCACGATGCCCAGCGCTGGAATGCCAATCAGGGGGACGAGCTTCGCATTCAATATCTTCGGATCGTCGAGCACATCCTCGATGAGGCAGGCGATGGCGATCGCCAGTCCCGGCAATGCCGGCAGAATGTAGTGGTGGAACTTGGTCATCGACAGCGATACCACCGTGTACGCCGACACGAACCAGATGACGCCGAACCAGAACACATCCCGTCGGTGGGTTTGACTGGAATCTGTGTTGCGATTGGTGGTGCGTCTGAAAATCGACAGCAGGGCCGCGGGCACGAAGGTCAACCACGGTAAAACCGCATAGCCCGCCTCGCGCAGGAAGTATTCAAACGTGCCCCGATCGCCGTGGCGGCCGGTCATCAAGCGGCGCCAGTGGTTGTCACCGTAAAGCTCATTCCAAAAGGGTTTGCCGTATCGAACCAGCATCGCGTGGTGCCAGGGGACTGCCACCACCATGCAGGCGACGAAGGCGCCAACCAAGCCCTTGAGGATCTGGGGGCGAAGCACCTTCGGCCAATTCCAGGTGAAGACGAGGTAACACACGAGAACGATGACCGGCAGTCCCAGTCCTGCGAGTCCCTTGGCCAACACCGCCAGTGCTGCGAGCACGCCAGCCGTGTACAGATAGAGGGGTGCCCTGCTGCGAACCCGTGCCGCGTGAAACACGAGGAACACAAACCCCGCGAGGTAGGGCAGCATCACGAAGATTCCGGGCAACATCATGCGTTTGCCCGAGATTCGGAATCGCCACACAAGTTGCAAGGCGTCGATAATAAATTGCGGCAGAAAGGTCAGCGCCAAAAGTCCGATCGCCACGTAAAACGCGGTGTGGTGGGGCCAAGACCAGCGTTTCCAGGTTTTGCGCGGCAACTCGGTTTCGTCGGTATCGAAGAGCGCCACGATGCAAAGCGCGAGTGCAAGCGTCATCAGTCCGACAAAGGGCATGTCGGCCATTGCTTGCCTTGCGATGAGGCTGAACATCGGCATCGTGCCAAGCACCACGGCGGCCAACACACCGGCCCGTCGACTGACAAAGCGGGAGGTCACAAGGTAAACGCCATACAGCGCAGCGAGTGCCATCAAACAAAAGGGCAGGCGCATCGCCCATTCGGTGACTGAGCTGGTTGCGAAGGTTCCCTTTGCGGCGCCTCCGAGTCCGAACGCGCCCATCGATAGGGCAATCAACCAAAAGGTCAGGACCGGCTTCGACCAGAAGTTGTCGGAATCAAGTGGTGATCCCGCCCAGTAAAGGCTGATGTAGTCGCCCCGTTCAAGCATCTCCCGGCCGACCTCACCGTAGTGGGTCTCCCACGGATCCCAGAGGCCGTAGCTGCCGGCAAGCGGGATGTAGAGCAACGCCCCAAACAACAGGACCAGGGCCACCGTTTTTCGTTCGCCCAGACGGTCAAAGAATGAGGCGGCGGGCGGCTTTTCAGAGGGGGCGCTGGTATCCATGGGTGCGCGTCGGCGGCCCATGCTAGCCGTTGCGCGCCCGGGGTCAATTGCGGGGGCGTTGCCTTCGGTATGCGACGGTAGCGGCGACCGCCAGGATCAGGGCGGCTGACAATCCGGGAAGCCAGATCTGGGTCGCCTGCGGCAATAGGTAGCGCAGGGGCGACAGTCCCGGTCGGTGTCGACGCCAAAGATCAACCTGGGCCATCAAAAAGGTTGCGACCAGCACCAGGACACTGAGGGTGCCAAACACACGGACGAGTTTTGCGGGCGGCGGACTCATGGTGCTGCAGGCGGACTACCACTTGCGAGTTGCCTCAGCAAGGCGATGGTCCGGGGGGCATCCTTGGTCGGATCGTCCGAGCTCGCCTCGACACTGATGCCACCGCGGTATCCGATGGCGCGAACGGCCTTGAAGAAGGATTCGTAATCGTACTCCTTGGCGTCCAGCGGAAAACGGCGGCCGGTTGGGTTGGCGATATGGAAATGCCGAATGTGTTTTTTCGCCTTGATGATGATCGCGGGATCCTCGTGCTCACTGGCCATGTGATACATATCGACCATCAGCTGAAAATTCGGGTGTGCGACGGATTTGACCAGCTTCAGGCCCTCGGCGGCACTGTTGATGATGTTGGTTTCTTCCTTGCGCAAAGGCTCGACCGCAATGGTGACGCCGTGCTTTTTGGCGATGATCGCAGCTTTTTTTCCGAAGGCGACAAGCTGTGAGAAGGCCTTTTTCTGTGAGAAGCCATCTGGGACCTTGCGTGCGCCGCCGCTGCCAAAGACGACGATCTTGAGACCGGCCGCCGCCGCACGGGCGAGCGCTTTTTCGACGAACGCTTGCTGTGCCTTCGGATCGGTCTCGGTGCCCGTGAGATGCAACTCAGAGGGCAGAAACAGATTTCCAACCGGCGTCGGTACGGCAATGCGGGCCCGTTCGGTCTGAAAAGCGGCAAACGCTTCGTCGGTCATGGTTGCAAGTTCGCGGACGGGCAGCTCGACGTAATCGAATCCCATCCCGGCTGATTTTTCGAGATCCTTGGGGCCGGCACAACGCCCGATCTGGATGTCCGGCGTGGCCCATGCTGTGGCCTGCCAAAGGGTGAGCGATCCCACTAAAATCCCGAGGGTGTTTCGATTCATCATGGCGATGCGACTATACCCTCGCGGGGGGGTCTCTGCTACCATCGGCGGAACTTGAAACCCTTCCTAGACAAGGATTTTCTCCTCGAGTCCGCGACCGCACAGTGGCTGTATCATGATGTCGCGGCGCAGCAGCCAATCATCGATTACCACTGCCACCTGCCGCCGGATCTCATCGCGAACAACCATCGCTTCGCCAACCTGGCCGAGATCTGGTTGCAGGGTGATCACTACAAGTGGCGTGCGATGCGAACCTGCGGCGTCGATGAACGGTTTTGCACGGGTGACGCCACCGACTGGGAGAAATTTGAGGCCTGGGCCGCCGTGGTACCCCAGACCCTGCGCAATCCGCTCTACCATTGGACGCACCTCGAACTGCGCCATCCGTTCGGCATTGAGAACACGCTGCTGGGGCCGGATACCGCCCGAGGGATCTGGGATGCGTGCAACGCAAAGCTGGGGACTGAAGCCTTCACGACGCAGGGATTGCTCAAACAGTTTCGGGTGGAGGTGGTGTGTACGACCGACGATCCGACCGACTCGCTTTCGTATCACGAACAACATCGGGCCAATACGCAGTCGACCACGCAGCTGTTTCCAACCTGGCGGCCGGATCGCGTTTTGATGCTGGATGATCCGCTGCAATGGAATGCCTGGATCGCGCAGCTCGGCGAAGTGTCGGCGACTTCCATCGCATCGCTTGACGATCTGCGGGCGGCCCTCAAGAAACGGCACGACTTTTTTCACGAACAGGGGTGTCGCCTTTCGGATCATGGACTCGAAACGGCGCACGCCTTGGCCTATACCGAGCGTGAGTTGGTTGCGATCTTCAATCGGGCAAGAGCCGGTGAAGTTCCGCCGCCCGAGGCGATCGATAAGTTTCGTTCCGCGATGTTGTACGAGATGGCACTCTGGGACCATGCGCGCGGTTGGACGCAGCAGTTTCATTTTGGGGCGCAACGCAACAACAACAGCCGTGCGTTCACACAACTTGGACGGGATACGGGCTACGATTCGATGGGCGACATGCCGATTGCGCGGCCATTGCAACGCTTTTTTGATCGCCTGGATGGAACGAACCAATTGGCCCGTACAATCCTGTACAACCTAAATCCCCGCGATAACCAGCTCCTCGTCACCATGATGGGAAACTTCCAGGGCGGCATTGCAGGGAAAATGCAATACGGTTCCAGTTGGTGGTTCCTCGATCAAAAGCACGGCATGGAGCAACAGCTCAATGATCTTTCAGATCTGGGGATTTTGTCGCTGTTTGTCGGGATGTTGACCGACTCGCGCAGTTTTTTGTCGTATTCGCGCCACGAATATTTCCGCCGAATCCTGTGCAACATTCTCGGCGACGAGGTGGAACGCGGTCTTATACCAAACGATCGTGGGTTGCTGTCGCGGTTGGTCGAGGGGGTGTGTTACACGAATGCCCGCGACTATTTTGGCTTTGACCGGCGCTGACCCGCGAACAGTGATCACCCATAGTTTCAATGGGTGGGCGGTGGCGTCGCCGGGATTGCTGCGCTGCTGGTGGGTAAACGAATGACGGCGATTTCGCCCTGGCGGGCAAAGTCGATCGCTTCTCCGAGAATACGAGACGCTTCTTGGGGTGCGTGAAAACCCATGCTGTTTTCTGCTGCGATGAAGTCGAGGCGCCACTGCGCCTTTCGCTGAAGTTCGAGAGCCTCGCGAAGCGAATCGGCCGAAACGCCCTGCGCCTTCGCCTTCTCGACCGCATCAATGAGTCCCACGATTGCAGCGCCGCCCCGTTGCATCAAATTGTAGTTGCGTTCCTGAATCACGTTGACCCGTCGGAGGATCTCCGTTTCGCCAGCCCGGTGACAGTTTTGGCAGGCTCGATTCACGTTTAGGAGCGGACTACGCACCCAGTGATCGCTTATCTTGGTGGCGCCGTCCCGTGCGTAGGGCATATGGCAATCGGCGCAAGACACGCCGCTTTGAGCGTGAACGCCCTGGCTCCAGAGCTCGAATTCGGGGTGTTGCGCTTTCAAGATTTTCGCCCCGGTGATCTTGTGTTCGTAGTCGTAAAACTGAGCGCCGTCGGGGAACTTCGTTTCGTTCCAGAACTGCTCGATTTCCTCGACCTTGGTACCCTGGCCCCAGGGAATGGTGAGAGGCATTTTCGTGGAACAGTAGTACTCGACATGGCACTGGCCGCAAACGAACGAGCGCATCTCGTTTCGTGTTGCGTTTTCGTTGGGGTCGTAGGGCCTGTCGTGGTTGCCGGCGCGATACTCTGCGATTGAAGGAATTGCCGGAACAGGTTTATCGGAAGCGGCGAGGGCCGCGATGCCGTTGATGAAACCGGGCCGCGTTACCCGGAGGCCCATGGTCTTCGGGTCGTGACAGTCCACACAGCTGACCGGGTGCGCGTGACCGGAGTCGTGCAACTTCTGACTCAACTCTTGGTAGGAGAACTTGAAGGAATCCGTAAACCCTTTCATCGCGTCACCGTGGCCGATCTCACGGTAAAGCGGCATGATCGAGGCGTGGCAGTGAAGGCAAGAACCGGACTGCGGCTTGGTCAATCGCTTGGTTGCCTCTTGATCTTGGAGCATGTACGCGTGCCCGCGTCGATCTCGGTAGTCGATCGAGAAGGCGTAGCCAAGAAACATTTTCTTCAACCAGGGATCGCGGTCGATTTTCTCGTTCGGCATGGCTTCGCTGCCCGCGTGTCCGCCGAATCGCGTTACAGTCTTCAGGGCGGTGCGCTTGTAACCATCGTACTGGGACGGCCAGTTGTTGCCCCATTTTGCCGGATCCGTATCGTCCTCGGAAAGCGCCGCAAACTTGATGGTGCTCGCCTTCTGCTCGGTCTTTTTTTCCTGGATGTCAATCAAGAGCGCGGTGAGGCCACCAGAGACGGTCGCCGAGACCACGATGCCGGCGAGGATGGCGCTTCGGGATTTCCACCAGGGAGACGGGATGTTGTCGGACATGTTGTTCGTCATTCTTCTGTTGCGATGGGGTTGTGTCCGAGATAGTCGAGAGGTCCACCAAGCGCAGCACGTACGCCGTGACCAACCGTGCTGTGGCAGTGTAGGCAGTCGGAAGAGGCATCGTGTTGCTGACTCGCCAATCGCATCTCTGCGGTCAGGGCGGCGTGGCAGTTCGCGCAGTTCTCGAGCAAGATCTCGCGACTCCGTGGTTTCAGTTGAATGGGTTCAGCAAAGGTCTGGAGTGTGAACTCTTTGCTATGGCGCCACCCGTTTTCGCCCTTGGCGACGTACTTCGCCAAAAAGCTGCTCGGAAGATGGCAATCGATACACTTGGCCGCGGTACTGTGACTGGCCTTTTGCCAGCTGTCGTACTGAGACTGCATGATGTGGCAATTCGCGCACGCTGCGGGATCTTTGCTGAAATACGAAAGGCCCTTTGCGTAACGGAAGGTGTGTGCGCCGAGTCCGGTCGCGACGCCAAAGCAGAGGACGAACACGCTGACGAGCACTGGGCCCGCCCTGCGTCGAATAGCGGGAGACTTGGCGGTCGTCATGGATGAAGGTCAGCGAAGTCGCGTTAGTGTGACCGACGTGAAACACCGAGCAAGTGAAACTTTTGCGCGGTTTGGGCGAAGCTTTATTTCGTGCGATTCTATTTCTCGTCGCGATGAATGGTCTCGCCGTCGAGTCGCAACGATTCAATTTGAGGTTTGCCCTCCCTGTCGATCGCGACCCACAGGCGCGCCTGTTTTCGCTGTGCTGCTTCTCGGAACTTCGCTTCCAGCGTGGCCGCGTCCTGTTCCGGAATGTAAAACCGGGTTAGCGTTTTC
Organism: Myxococcales bacterium; assembly: GCA_043759805.1. Taxonomy (GTDB): domain Bacteria; phylum Myxococcota_A; class Polyangia; order Fen-1088; family Fen-1088; genus JAWXBF01. The sequence continues at coordinate 9,897 of JAYUPZ010000194.1, forward strand.
AGGTACTGCGTTTTCAGCACGCCGTCGCATTGGTACTTGGCGTCTTCACAGCGTCTTCGATACACGGTGGGCGGTTGCGCCTCTAAGGTCTTTTGCAGACACAGGCAGCAGAGCTCGCCTTCGTCGTCCCCGCACTCACCCGCCTCGCTGTCTTCGTGCAGGTCGAGACGAAACTGGATATAGTGGCCGCGCAGGAGATCGCGTGGGTCGTAGCCATCGACGTCGAACGTCCAGAGGGTTCCGCGCGCAAGGTGAATCTCAGAGCGCACGATGCCAAGTCCGATCACGATGAGCGGCAAGAGCAACGCCGCAATCAAGAAACTACGTCGCATGCTCGTGTCCTTCGCCAAGTCGAGCCGCCATCTCGGGCGATTTGCGCCACCAGATCCAGGCCAAGAACAGGGTCAAGATGCCCCCACTTGTCAAGGCAACGCCCGTGCCCAACATCGAACCGAAGATCTCGAAATACATGATCAAGATCCGCAGCGCGATGAAGCCGGTCAACACATTGAATAACCGGATTCGTCCCAGTTGCAGGACGGTGAAGGCCGTGAGTGCCAGCAGGATGATCTGTAACACCGCGCCGCCAGCAGGCCATGCGTCACGGGTCGCGGTGGTACCGACGATAAACGTGAGCGCAATGAATCCCAGCACCAAGCGCTGGCCAAGGATCGCTCGTGGCGGCGCCGTCGGATAAAGACGCGACATCACCGCAATCAACACGCTGATGACAAGGGCGACAACCCCCAGGGACCATCCGGGTCGATCATCGTGATGAATGGCGACGTAGTACAGAAAATGTGATACGAAACCGCCGCTCGTGAGAATGAACCACAGCGTGCTCGTCCAGGTCGAGCTGACAGCTGGACGATGGCGCGAAAACCAGGGGATCCGCGGGATGATGAGGTAGACGAACAGGGATACGGCGACGCTGACCACAAGAAAGTTAAGCTCCGCGGTGCCCGATTGGTGCAGGTTCTCGAAGAAGTAGATCGAGGTCGCAATGTGCGTCCACAGCAACCCGGCGAGCCATAAAAAACCGAGCAGAGGCGTGCGCACGATCAACATGACGGGGATCGTCGAGGCCGACCAGATCAGCAAGGCCTGATGGGGTGGGGTGCCCTGCTGGTAGATCTGTCCGAGCAAGGCGAGCGAGGCCAGCACGTAGCCGTAAAAGATTCCGGCCAAAATCTCGGAAAACCAGCGCTGACCGCCTTGTACGCTCTTGTAGATTCCAACCGACAGTGCCACCCCGAGTACCAGATCGGCGCTCAGCTTCGCGCCCTTGTCGATCGCATCCCAGTTGGACGCAACAACGGAGATGATGCCGGTCGCCACCGTGACGGCGCCGAGTCCGCCAAGCGCGTACAGCAAAATCGGCTTCGCTGCAGAGCGCTCGAAGGCTGCGATCCGTTCCCGGGTGGCGGCATCGATAAGCCCCGCCTTTTCCCACTGCGCGAGCTTGCTATCCATGTTCATGGTCGAGCTCAGCCTATCAACAATCCGCAGCATCGGGTTATGGTGTTGCCCCTAAACCCTCACCAACACGGATTTACATGAAGCCGACGAAATCCAAGCAGCCGTTGCGACCCACCCACGTTGATGCCAAGGGGCGAGCCCACATGGTGGATGTCGGGAAAAAAGCGGAGACGTTGCGCGAAGCCACGGCCACCGCGGCGGTGCGCATGTCCCTTGCGACCCTCAAGCTGGTTGAATCTGGCGAGGTCAAAAAGGGCGACGTATTGCAGGTCGCGCGCATTGCCGGTCTCATGGCCGTCAAGCGCACGCCCGATCTCATTCCACTTTGCCATCCGTTGCGCATCGTCGGCAGCAAAGTCGAACTTGTCATCGACCACAAGTTGCCCGGGATACGGATTTCCGTCACCGTCCGCGCGCACGATCGCACCGGAGTCGAAATGGAGGCACTCACAGCGGCAGCCGTCACCGCTTTGACGGTTTACGACATGACAAAGGCGCTGGAGCGCGGTATCGAAATCTTGGCCGTCGCGCTGCAAGAAAAAAGCGGTGGCAAGAGCGGTCTTTGGCGTCGCTCGTAAACTTTTTCGCCTCCGGCATCCAACAAGAACAAGCTCATGGAAACACGCAAGGTCGTCATCATCGGTTCGGGTCCCGCAGGCTACACGGCTGCGATCTACACGGCGCGCGCACAGCTGCAGCCTCTGTTGATCGAAGGTGGCGGCGGTTATGTCGAACCAATTACCATACCGGGCGGTCAGTTGATGATCACGACCGAGGTGGAAAACTATCCAGGCTTTCCTGAAGGCGTGAAGGGTCCCGAAATGATGGAGCTGTTTAAAAAACAGGCCGAACGTTTTGGAACCGAAGTCCGCACGGCCGATGTGACAAAGGTCGATTTTTCGCAGCGACCATTTCGTATCACAAGCAGTGGAGGCGATGTTCTTGCCGAGACCTGCATCATCGCGACGGGCGCCTCGGCTCGCTGGCTCGGGATTGAATCGGAACAACGCTTTCAGGCCGTGGGTGGTGTTTCGGCCTGTGCGACCTGCGACGGAGCGTTCTTCAAGAATCTGAACGTGGCGATTGTTGGTGGTGGCGATACCGCCATGGAAGAGGCGCAGTACCTGACGCGCTTTGCTCCCAAGGTCACGCTCATCCATCGCCGCAATGAATTCCGTGCATCGCGCATCATGCTCGATCGGGTTCGCAAGAATCCCAAGATCGAGATCCTCACCCCCTACGAGATCGAAGAAGTGCTGGGCGATGTTCCAAAGCCCGGTGTCACCGGCGTACGCGTCCGCAATACGCAGGACGGCACGACCCGGGAGATAGCGGTGCAAGGCGTGTTCGTGGCGATCGGGCACGTTCCCAACTCCGCCATCTTCAAGGACTTTCTGGATACGGATGCTGCGGGCTACTTGAAAGTCATTCCGGGTTCGACCCGGACCAAGATAGAGGGTGTGTTTGCCTGTGGAGACGTGGCGGATCACGTGTACCGTCAAGCGATCACGGCCGCTGGCACGGGCTGCATGTCTGCCATCGAAGCCGAGCGATTCCTGGCCGAACACGACGGCTAACGCTGCTCAACCCGCTCGATTCTGCAGAATTTTTGGATCTTTTGCTTCACGTCCCCTGCGGGGTGATAATCACCCGGTGAGCAAGCGCAAGCAGAAGGCGCCCACCGGGGTCGAGCCGGAGACCGAGATGTCGAACCAGTCCAATAACGAATCCGATGCGAACGAACCCGAAGCACCGGGCATCGAAGAGGTGCTGGGTGCGATCGACAACGCCATTTCGGACGACGATTTTCAGCTCGACGAGATAAAAGGCGACGGTCCAACGCCCGAGCAAGAAAAGGCAGCCGACGCGGCCAAGGCAGCAATACCTGAGCCCGATCGTCCGCCCTCGATTGTGCTTACGCCCGAGGCTGCGCTCTTGCTGGTTGGCAAGGTGAATCTGTTTTCTGGGTTGCCCCGTGTTTACCTCGAACGCATTGCCAGCCTTTGCGTTGAACAGTCCTATAAATACGGGCAGTTCGTCTTCCGAGAAGGCCAACCGGGCGACAGCCTGTATCTGATTCTTGAAGGCGCCGTGCGCATCAGTCGCCAGATTCCCGGCATGGGGGAAGAAGCCCTCGCGGTATTGAAGTCGGGCGACTATTTCGGTGAAATGGCGCTCATTGACGACTTTCCCCGCAGCGCCGACGCCTGTGTTCATGAATCTTGCCGCCTGTTGGTGATTGGCAAGGAGAAGCTGCAGGATCTCCTCTTTGTGGATCGCGATCTTGCCTACGATCTGCTGTGGACCTTCGTCAGGACCCTGTCAGGCCGCCTGCGTCAGACCAACGACAAGATGACCTTCATGGCCGTCACGTCGAAGTTCTAGCGGCTATTCTCCGGCCCCGCGTCAGCGAAAAAAAAGTCATCAAACGGTGACACTCTTTTCTGCGGGCGGTGTTTCCCTTTCTGACGACGCCAATGGCCCTCCCGATTGAAGAACTTTATCGCCGGTATGGGCCCATGGTGCTGCGGCGCTGTCGTCATCTGTTGAAGGACGAAAACCAGGCGGTGGATGTCATGCACGACGTATTTGTAGCCATGTTGCGATCGCAAGAATCGCTCAACAACGAGCAACCGGCAGGTTTGCTTTTGACCACGGCGACCAATCTCAGTTTAAACCGTTTGCGATCCGAGCGCCGTCGGCCCGCCACCCCGACCGAGGACATCGACGCGGTGTGGGAGATAGCCCATCACGGCGACGAGGGATCGAGTGAATCGCGGACGCTGGCCCGTCGCATGCTGGACCGCATCTTCATAAACGATCTTGAAACGACGCGACTTATGGCCGTGTTGCATTTCGTTGACGGCATGAGCCTTGAAGAGGTTGCCGACGAGGTGAATCTTTCAGTGTCGGGCGTGCGCAAGCGGTTGCGCAAGTTGAAAGAGCGGGTTCAGGGACTTGCTTCCCAAGCCGAGGTGTTGTCATGAAAGAGAGTAATCGTATTTCACCGGTTCTACTTGAACGCCTGGCACAGGGGGAACTCTCCGCCGACAAGGCAATTGCCTTGCGTGAAAAGATTCAGGCGTCGGGTGGCGATGCGGATGCGATGTTGGCCGCGTTGCGCGCATCGGATGCCGAGATCTTGCAACAGTTGCCTCCCCGCGTCGTTGTGGCGCAGGTGCAAGAACGCCTGGGGAAACGCAAGACACTTTCCACTCGATGGATCTGGCTGGCACTTCCCATTGCCGCGACGGCTTTGGGCGCGTGGATGATGGTGGCGCGAACGCGGTCTGTTCCGCAACTCGATGCTGTGGCGCCTGAAATTATCGGCATCCGTGGAATGAAAACCCATCTGGTGATTTATCGGAGTGGGCAGCGGGAGCCAAGGCGACTGTCGAGCGAAGACAAGGCCCATCCCGGCGATCTTGTTCAGATTGCCTACGTCATCCACACCGACGAACCGGGTCCGCAATACGGAGTCATTGCCTCCATTGATGACCGCTCGCAAGTCACCTTGCACTTGCCGGCAACGCCGGTTGCTGCCGAGCGTCTCGATACGAAGCACGGTGAGATTCGCTTGCCGAATGCCTTCGAACTCGATGCCACCCCGGGCAAGGAACGTTTTGTTTTTGTGGTTTCGACGACGCCTTTTCAGGCGCAGACCGTGCGCGACGCTTTGCTCAATCGAGCACCGATGCCGGCCGGAAGTCATCAAACTGAGTTCGTATTGCAGAAGGAAAAGTCCCGATGATTATCTCGATGGTTGGAAATGTTGTGCAACGCTTCGTTATCGTAATTGCAGCGTTCTTTCTGCTGACGATGGGGGTGTCGCGGTCGGCCGGTGCGGTCCCCGGTCCGGACGATGCGAAGCTGCGCCGGTTTGCCCTTGTGGTGTCGTCCAATGAAGGGGGCTTGGGGAGAAGCCGCTTGCGGTTTGCCGACTCGGACGCCCGTTCCATGGCCGAAGTTTTGCTGCGCCTCGGAGGGGTAGAGTCACCCGATATGGTCGTACTGAACGGTGCGAATCGTGCACGGCTTCAGTCGAGCCTCCAGATCCTGGCAAAGCAAATCGGTGCCGCGGAAACTGCGGGTCAGCGCCGCGAGTTCATTGTGTATTACTCGGGCCATTCCGACGAAGAAGGGTTGTTGCTGGGTGACGAGAAGGTGAGTTACCGCGAGTTGCGTCAGTGGATTGATGGCATGGGCGCCGAGGTGCGAATTGCCGTGCTCGATTCATGTGCTTCGGGTGCGTTGATTCGGCTGAAGGGTGGTGTCCACCGACCGCCATTCTTGCGCGACGTTTCGTCGGATGCCCGTGGACACGCCTTTCTCACCGCGAGCAGCGCCGACGAAGCCGCACAGGAATCCGACCGCGTGGGCGCCGCCTTTTTCACGCACTATCTCCTCTCGGGTTTGCGCGGTGCCGCCGATTCAAACCGCGACGGTCTTGTCACTTTGAACGAGGCCTACCAGTTTTCGTATCACGAAACGCTGCGCCGGACGGAGAAAAGCCAGGCCGGGGCGCAACACGCGACCTACGACATTCAGCTAGCAGGAACGGGCGACCTCGTCATCACGGATCTGCGCGCCAGCAATGCCACGCTTGAGCTGGAAGCAGCTATGGTCGGTCACGTCTATGTGCGAGACGATGCCGGTCGCTTGCTGGTTGAGCTTCGCAAGGAGCCAGGGTTTCCCGTCGCACTGGGTCTCGGTGCGGGCAAGTATCGGGTGGTACTGGATCAAGACGGTTTCCTTTTTCAACAGGACGTTGTTTTGACCGAAGGCAAACACACTCGGCTTCAAGTTACTGGCATGAAGAAAGTCGAGCGATCGATCGCCATGGCGCGCGGCGGATCCGGGATTGGGACACTGTCCGAACCCGCTCCCGCAGAATCAACTTACCGCAACGTTGCCTTCGACATCGTACTGGCGCCGCAATATCGGCTGTCCGGCATGTCAACCCAGCCCGTTCGGCACAACTTCGTGTTGGGATTGCTCGGCCACTCCGATTCGTTGCGGGGCGTTCAACTTTCGGTAGGCGGCAATATCGTCGAACACGACATGAAAGGCGTTCAAATCTCATCGGGTCTGAACATGACCGGTGGCCCTTCGTCCGGTGTGCAGTTGACCGGCGGCGCCAACATCACACGCGATATGTTCCGCGGATTCCAGAACGGTGGCATCAACGCATCGCTTGGCGACTTTCGCGGCTTTCAAACCGCGTTTGGAAACTACGCAGCCGGCTCATTTCACGGTGTGCAGCTTGGCATCGTGAATTATTCGCTCAGCGAGTTCAAGGGTGTTCAGCTCGGAGTGCTGAACGCAGGACGTGGCCCTGCAAGCGGCGCATTTGTGTCGGTCGTGAATTCGTACGGCGGTTCCCATAAGGGTTTACAACTTGCGGTCGTCAACGTGGCACGTGAGACGCATGGGCTGCAACTGGCGGTCGTTAACGTTGGCGACAGTGTTTACGGGATGCAGTTTGGCACCGTCAACGTTGCCCGTACGGTTCGCGGCGGCCAGTTCGGTATCGTCAATATTGCCCGGTCCGTGGAAGGCGAATCGTTTGCGCTTCTGCCCTTGATAGGGGACGGTTACCACGCTGTGTCTTTGTGGGCGGCGGATACTTCGGTTTTGAATTTCGGTGTCAAACTCGGCGCGCGACACCTCTACACCCTGCTTGGAGTGGGTATCAAGAAAGACGACGCCGACCGGACGACTTATTCGCATCACATCGGTTTCGGCTGGCACATGAACACCAGCAGCCGCTGGTTTGTGGACCTGGAACTTGTCTCAAGTCACTTCGGCAACGACGACGACTTTGGCAGTCGCGCCAGCGTCTTGGGAACGTTGCGTGCGGTCGCTGGTTACCGCCTGGTTGACGATCTCGCGATCATCGCCGGCCCCAGTTTCAACACCGAGGTCAGCTGGGAGGGAAAAGATTTCTCCGACGGCCTCGGCTTTCTGCAGCGGGTGGAACATCACGGCGACGTGACGGTGCGTCAGTTCCCGGGCTTCCTGATTGGCATGCAGTACTGAACCTTTATGGCCGCTTGCTCACCCGCTTTGGGCGTGATAACCGCAACGGCAAATCGATCCGGACAGCAAAAAGATGTGGCGGCAAGCCGGAACCACCGGCGCGGTCGGCCTCGAGATCGCGGTGGCCATCATCATTGGCTACTTTGGAGGGCGTTACCTGGATGGTTGGTTCAAGACCACCCCTTGGCTGTCGTGGATCGGTTTCGGGGCGGGCGTAGGGGCCGCAATCAAGGCACTCGTCAGGGTTGTACGCGACTACCGCCGTCAGGAAATGCAGGATTCCAACCGGGAGGCGCCATGAACCCGTCGTTTGCCGGCCTGCTCAATCGGATCGAACGCCTCAATTGGGTTCTGGCGGTGATGAGCACGGCCGCGGCCGGGTTGATTTGGCAGGGCCCTGGTATGGTTGCAACGGGGGTTGGTGCGTCCATCGGGGTGCTGAACTTTTGGATTCTCCGGCGGATGGGCGCCCGCCTCTTTGAACGGGTTCTTTACGGCACGGGAGCACCCGGCAATGGTTGGCTCATTGCCCTCTCGTTCCTGAAGATTCCCCTACTTTTCCTCGTTATTTGGCTGGCCCTGGGTCCGTTTTCGTTGGCGCCCATACCTTTCACACTTGGAATTTCCGGGTTTGTGGTATCAATCGCGCTGGTCGGGGTGGGGACGGTAATCGGTGCCGGGATTTTTGGGTCAGCAGACCCCGATCTTTCCGGCATTATCCCGGAAACGCCCCTCGACAACCCCATCGATAAACCCTAAGTCCTCTCCGAAAAACAATGGGTCCGCATTCCAGTTGGTTCGACTTTCTTCCAGGGATAGAAACCCTGAAGCACAACCTTGAGATCTATCTGGGTCGCGAGTGGACGTGGCAGGTCTTTCAGGCCACGCACTTCGAGCTAACCCACGTTCTCGGGGCTGCGCTTGTTGTCGTTTTGTGTGTCCTTGGCGCGGCGTCATACGCTTCGTCGATCAAACGCAGCGAGGACGGCGGCCTTGTTCCACCGCCCAAGTTTGGCGTGCGCAACCTCTTCGAGATGCTGGCCGACATGGTCCACAACCTGGTCGAAACGGCGATGGGTCCAAAGGACGCGCCCCGCTTTTTACCGCTTGTAGGCTCGCTTTTCGTCTTCATTCTGTTCTGCAACATGTTGTCGCTCATCCCCGGCTTCTTGCCGCCGACCGACACGCTCAAGACCAACGTGGGTCTTGCCATGCTGGTATTCGTCATGACGCACGTTTATGGCCTGCGTTCACATGGCATCGCCTACCTCAAACACTTCATGGGTCCGGTTTGGTGGTTGGCCCCCCTGATGTTGCCGATTGAACTTGTGAGCCACATTGCCCGGCCCATGTCTCTGTCGGTTCGTTTGCTCGGCAACATCTCGGCCGACCACAAGGTCCTTTCAGTCTTTTTTGCCCTCGTGCCCATCCTGGTCCCTGTCCCTTTCCTGGTGATGGGAGTGCTCGTGTCGGTGGTGCAGGCCACGGTCTTTACCCTGCTGTCCGCCATCTACATCTCAACGGCCATCGCTCACGAAGAGCACTAGGCCCCCCTTTTCAACACCCGCTTTTCTGCTAGAGAACGCCCGCAAACAAGTCCAGCCGCAAGGCCTCAAGGAGGAATTTTCGATGTCCCGTATCACAAAGCTTTTCGCCCCGCTCGCCACCTTCGCAGTGGTTTTTCTCACCGGCGCTGCCGCCTTTGCTCAAGACGGCGCTGCATCGAGTGATTCGCGCGGCATGATCGCTATTGCCGCGGGTCTCGCCATTGGCCTCGCCGCCATCGGCGGTGCTCTCGCTCAGGGTCGCGCAGCAGGCGCAGCACTCGAAGGCATCGCACGCAACCCACAGGCCTCGGGCAAGATCTTCGTTCCAATGATCGTCGGTCTCGCGCTCATCGAGTCGCTGGTTATTTACGGCCTTATCATTGCCCTGCAGCTTGCAGGCAAGGTCTAAGTTCGTTCCGGATAGTCATGGGCAGTGGCGCTTCTTGGCGCTGCTGCCTTTTCTTTTGATACAGAGGTAAGCACGTGGGCCTTTCCGTCGGAATTGTTGGGCTGCCCAACGTTGGCAAGTCGACCCTGTTCAATGCGTTGTCGAACGCAGGCGCGGAAGCGGCCAACTATCCCTTCTGCACCATTGAGCCCAACATCGGCGTGGTGCCGGTTCCGGATCCTCGGCTCGCGGCACTCGCGGCGGTGTATGGATCGAAGTCAGTCATTCCGGCGGCAGTGAACTTCGTCGACATCGCGGGTCTCGTTCGTGGTGCTTCAAAGGGCGAGGGACTTGGCAATCAGTTTCTCGCGAACATTCGTGAGACGGATGCCATCGCACACGTCGTTCGTTGTTTCGAAGACGGAAACATCATCCACGTCGAGAACCGTGTTGATCCTGTGGCCGACGTCGAGACGATCGATACCGAGCTGGCGCTGAAAGATCTGGATTCGATCGAAAAACGCATCGATAGTGCCAAACGGGCGATGAAGAGCCAGAACGCCAAGGAAGAAAAGATCGTCATGGATCTTTGCGAGCGCGTAAAACAGGGCCTCGATGCGGGTAAGCCCGTGCGTGCACAGGGTCTGACCGATGAAGAAAAGGCACTGCTGAAGGATTGTGCGCTGTTAACGGACAAACGCGTGTTTTACGTTGCCAACGTCTCCGAGAGTCAGCTTGGCTCGCTCGACACGGATCGCCTTGTGGGTGCCCTGCGCGCCCACGCTGCGAAGGAAAAGTCGCCGGTGGTGGCCATTTGTGCTGCGGCCGAGGCGGAAATCGCCGCCTTGGATCCGGCTGATCGCGCTGACTTTCTCGCTTCCCTTGGACTGAAAGAACCCGGCCTGAATGCCGTAGTACGCACGGGCTATCAGTTACTCGATCTCATCACCTTTCTCACGGCGGGCGAAAAGGAATGCCGGGCCTGGACCATCAAACGTGGCACGAAGGCCCCGGGTGCAGCGGGCGCAATCCACACCGATTTCGAGCGCGGCTTTATCAAGGC
>JAYUPZ010000195.1:0-2032 GCA_043759805.1 Myxococcales bacterium
AACCGAAGCGTAAAAAGGCGGCCACTGAGTCCCCGCCCGTGGCGGCGCCAGCCCTACCGTCGACATCAGTTGCCTCACGCACCTCGGCTGCCGCAGCACCCGCAGCGCCCGCGGCATCCACATCTGAAGCGACGCCGGGTGTGACGACCGATGTTGCCGCGGAGGTGATTCAGTCGATGGACACGACGCCGCCGCAACGGATCGCCGTCACGAGTTTTGCAATCAACGGCGAAAACATTATGCCGGCATTGCGCTACCAGCTGCAGGACGGCTTCGTTCTAGGGTTGGTTCGCAACGGCGTCAACGTGATCGATCTCGAAGAGCTGAGCAAACGTCTTGCCGACGAGCCCGAGTTATTGGGATGCGATTCGTCTCCTTGCCTGAAGCGCCTTGGGGAGATGGTGAACACGCGATACGTCGTACGGATCGAGATCAACGCCGACGGCAACAGCTATCGGATGATTGCCCGGGTGTATCGAACCACCGGGGCTGCCCCCGCCGCCTTGCCTATTGAAACCCAGTCCCGTTTTTGCGACGTGTGCACCGTGACCGAGGCTCGGGAGGCAATGATTCGCCTGGCTGACGGCGTGCGGGTGCCCGACGAGCCAGATCTGCTCGGGGATCAGGCAAAGAAGATTGTTGTCGTCCGACAGGAAAATCGACTGTCTTACCGAACTGCAATCATCACGATGGGTGCCGGATTCGCAGCAATTGTCGGCGGTACCTTGTGGCTTGCCACCTCGGATTTCGATGCCAAGGGAAGTCACGCCATGGCGGGCGGTCTCATGGGTCTCGGTGCGGGCACCGCGGTTTTCGGACTGTACGAGGCGTACAAGGGTCGCAAGCACTGAGAGTGACGCTTCAGGCGTCGAGTCGAAAGCGGAAGGTTCCCTTGCGATCCGGAGTCGTTCGATCCCTGGGTTGCTTGCCGTTGGGGCGAGGGTCGGGCGTTTCGGGTTCCTCCACCGGTTTCACTGGCGTCGAAGGATTGCGCTGGGTGCGCTGAATGGCGGCCGGTTCAATTGATTTCGGTTCGCGGTCGGGTTGCTTGAAGATGGCCTCGCGTCGCACGCAGACTCCGCCCGCGCATTTTTGTATGTCGAGACAATGCGAGTCGTCGGTACACGTGCCATCAAATCGCCGTTTGCGCTCACACGCACCCGAGAGCATGCAAACCGATAGGCAGAGGCCAATTCCGAGCAGCCGAAACATCATCCCAAGTGTACCGCAACCTGCGGCCTGTGGCTTTCTCAGATCAGGCTGGCACCGAGATTGCTCAACGTGTCAGCAAAGGTCGGAAACGACGTCCCGATATCCGCGGTTGGGATCTCCGTTGGCTCCGTCGACAGCAATCCCAGGACCGCGGCTGACATGGCGATGCGGTGATCGTGATCCGGAACGGCACGCCCGCCCTGAAATTTTCCTGCGTGGTGGAACACCGTCAAACCGCTTGGTCGCTCTTCCACCCGCACGCCGGCCCGGGTCAACTCGCGCACGATGCTGGTGATGCGATCGCTTTCTTTGACCCGCAATTCCGCGAGATCTTCGAAAACAGTATGTCCCGAAGCCGTGGCAGCGACCATGGCGAGAATCGGAATCTCGTCGAGACATCGCAGGGCCAGCTCGCCGTCGATGCGAGCACCCTTGAGCGCCTGCGCGCGCACCCGCACCCTACCCCACGGCTCGCCCATCATCTCACCGTCGATCTGCACGGTGACATCCGCGCCCATGGCCAGGAGCGCATCCAAGATGCCTGTTCGGGTTGGGTTCAAACCCACATCGGTCACGGTCACGTCGCTGCCCGGGACCATCGCCGCCGCAGCCACGATAAAGGCCGCCGATGAGATGTCACCCGGAACCTCAATCGTATTACACGATGACGTGTCGAGGATCCGATTCCATCCGGTGGGATCGATGCGCACGCGCCGATTGGCAGGATCCACCGTGATGGGGGCGCCCATGCGGGCCAGCATGCGCTCGGTGTGATCGCGGGAAAGACCGGGCTCGGTCAATTCGGTCGGGCTGTCTGCCT
>JAYUPZ010000196.1:0-4448 GCA_043759805.1 Myxococcales bacterium
GGCGGTTCGCCGGTTTTGGTCCTCTGTTCCCAAGCGTACTTGCTCGTAATCGGATCTGGCAGTGTCCACACCCGAGGACGCCGAAAGACGCCACGCGCGCACGGGCTACGTGTTCCCAAACGGCGCACATTACAGGCTGGCCACGGACGTACTCGTACGAAACTCCAGGACCCGTAACATGAGCCCACTCGTCGACGAGTTGCCGGTGGTAAATGCCGTTTCCGTGCAGACTGTTCCTGAGCCGCGCAGGCGTGCCAGAAGGGAGTCTCACTTCCCGAGCACCGCCTTCGCGACCCGGTAGAAGCCGATACCAGCGGACAGGCGAAACTCACTGGTGATGTTGCGGGGCAAGTTCCCGACCTGAAAGTTGAGCGAGAACTAGAAAACCGGGACCGACCGGCCGAACGAACGAGTCGAGGGATGAACTTGCGGACAGCTGCCTCGCCCCTCGTCCCGCCATCACTTGAAAAACATGCCAGAGATGACCTCGGCGACGAAGATGGAGGTCATCAATCCCAACGCAGCCGAGAAAAAGCGAACTTTGACCTCCTTGTTCGGTGGTTCCCACGGCTTTGAAATTTGATGCCTACCTCGAACAAAAACGAGGAAGGTCGGAAGTACCAGAACGATAAGCCCAAGCGCAACAAGATTCCCGGCGTTTTTTATGCCAATGAACCTGGCCAGGCCCGGTGAACCGTATGTCCAAATTCCAAACATGCACCCAGAAAGGAAAGCCGTAATTGGTGTGGCGACAAACGTTCTCTCGGCGAAACTCTTTTGAGATGTCGGCTTCATTGGCACATAGGTCCATCCTTTCTGTCTGGCGGACGTCTCGGATTGCCGCGTGGAGAGCGTTTAATATTCGGATCCAGTTCTCTTAATTTTCTGATTAGTTCTCTTGTGAGATATCTCGACGCCTCCCACATGTCGCGTAAGGTCGTCGTTCTCGTGTAGGTTTCGGAAACACTAGATCCGTAACCAGGGCCCTTCGAAAACGCCGCTCCTTTGTTTCCGTCCAAGTCCGTCGTTGCCGTGAAACTTGCGTCCACTCCGTTGAGATCAAAATTGTACGCGGGACCCCCTTCAATGTCGCCGCCGAAAGCTCCAAACCCCCCAGCTACACCGGCACTGAAGCCCTGCGCCCCCCCTGTTGAAACGAAAACGCCGGAGTCAAGTGGGTGATCCGTATCAATGACCACCCCGACGCTAACATCGAACCCCCCGTTCGGAGTCGCTATTTCGCCTTCGATGAAACCAAAAGCATCCGTGAGTCCAGTCCGATCGGTTCGGTTAACCGGATCATTGCCCGTGTACACGAATAGATTCGAGTCTCCCCCTGCGAACCCAATCGGATCCTTCGCAGTCCACCTGCCTGTTTCCGCATCGTAGTCGCGGGCACCGAATCGTACCAAACCCGTATCTGCGTCATACAACCCGCTGGCGTACCCGAACGGCTGAAACCCCGGATTCGTATCAACCGTGACACGACCGAACTCGTCGTAGTCGAGGTGTTGCGCAATCGCGCCATTACCCGTATCGACAACGAATCGAACGCTACCAAGGTGGTCCTTGACCAGGCGATATGTTCGCCCATCGCGCACCAAATAGGCGCCAGCAACGATGCGAGTGACCACGTTTCCGGCTCCATCAAGCTCTGCGGCAGGTGTCAATGCTCCCGAGTACAACCACCCCATCACCAGCACGCCGTTGACTTTCTTGCCGACGCGACGATTGCTTGTGTCGGTCAAATACTCAATGGTCCTACCATCCGGAAGTTCGACCCGTTTCAGCCCACCATAAACGTCGTAGGAATATCGCGTCACGTCACCGTTAGTCGTATCTGTCTTAACCAGCAATTCGCCATTTCGGGTGTATTCGTATTGCCATTGACCGTATACCAGTAGACGATCCTGCGCGTCGTAAGTTCCCAACACCGTCCCACCCGGCCTCGCGACAGAAAGCCTATTGCCGTTTGAATCGTATGCATAGGTAGCTGTCACAGCGGAATCGGTCTTGACCTCGCGCAAACGGCCGTCAAGGTCGTATTCATATTCAAGAACCCTTGAAACGCTGGAAGCACTTTCTGTTTTCCGGATGATCCTGCCCAGCGCATCGCGATCGTAACTGTGTTCCAGAAGACTCGGCAAGACGCCCCCCGCGTAGACAAGATGGCTATCGCCGGTTCGTTCATTGAACTCGTTGTAAACGCGATCTTCAATCACCGTTTCGCTTGTGACGATTCGGGTGATTTGCCCGTTCCCATCAGGATAAACTGAAAGTGCCCCCGCGTCGGATAGGAGCCCGTCTCGATCGTACAAGAAAGCGACCGAGTGGGAGCCATTGACGGTCTCGCTCGTAACATGAAAATTCGAGTCGAACTGACGTTGCACGGTTCCGGACACTGGACCACTCCAAACGGTAGAAAGAGGCAACTTTCCATCGTGTGCGTAGGCAGTTGTAACGCCATCTTCGCTCGCTGACCTAAGCAAAACGTGTTGGGTTCCGTTGTACTCGAAAGTCCGTACACCACCTGGATGTGCGATCTGAGTGATGCGACCGCCGGAGTCGTAACTGTTGGTGACCATGATGCCGTCAGGCCGTGTCATCGATACCAGTTGCTTGTCCAGATTGTAACTCCAGCTTGTATCCCATACACCCGGCCCGGCAGACGGGGGCGAATATGCAGTTTGTCGATTTACGGGTGAAAACGTCGCGACGTGCGGCAATCGCCCCGGTGGCCTTATGGAGAGGATGTTTCCGTTTGAGTCGTATCCAAAGGAAACCGAATTCAGTCCGGGTGAGGTCCCGACAACGGGCCGATCAGCCTCACTGTGTTCGATGGTATGGGTTCGACCCAACGGGTCGGTGAGCGATACCAACCGATCCTTGGCATCGTATCCGAATGCAACGTTGCGAACGGTCGGAGCGGTACCTACCGTAACCGAAGCGATTCGACCGCGCGGATCGTACAGGTACTGGGCTTCCGCGAGAGTCCCCACCTGTCGAAAGACGGGTCGTTCAGAAGCATCAAAAACAGTTGTTGTCGTTCGATTTTCGGGACTCGCCGTGGATATCGTCCGGGTTGCGACATTTAGAACGGTTCGATATGTGCGACCGTTTACTATCGAATTCGTCGTTTGCGTGACGAGAGCACCAGTCGTCGCGTTGGTCGTTACTGTCTTGGTCCGAGTAACCGTACTTTGCAAACCGCTTGGAAGTGATACCGTTTGCAACTTCGCAAAGGGAACCTGGAATCCGAACCGTGGATCCGGACCTAGCTCCGTGGTCGTGGTGATGCCATCTTTCGTCGTCACCTTGCGTCCGGTCTGATCCACCGTGATGACTGCGGAACTCCCTGTCGGGCCCGTAATCGTTTCGCGGAAGGTCCCGAAGGTATCTGGCAACGTCACATCGTAACTGGTTCGGCGACCTTCGGCGCTGGTCTTCTCCACAACGTAACTCATCCCTGTGCCCGTCTGGGTAAAGTCCCAAAATCCACCTCCCGCATTGGTATCACGCAGCAACCCGCCTGACGAGTCGTATTCCATGGTTGATTGGTTCCCGTTCGGATCGCGTGCTGAGGTCATGAGGCCATTCGCATCGAAGGTAAACGAGAACGTATTACCCATCGGGTCGGCGATCGAATCCAAAATACCGTCGACGTTTTTCGTGAGGTTCGTTCGTTGACCACCGGGTGCGACGATTGCAGTCGGCGAACCTGTTATGTCGCGTTCGATGTTGGTGATAAGGCCATTACGGTCAGTGATTGCAGCCAATTTGCCGTCGGCGGTGTAGCTGAACTCGAGGATCATCGTTTGCGTCAGAAGATCGATGGTACGCACATGCCGCCCATCAGCATCGAAAATGTGTGAGGCGCCCTCGCTGCCATCGGCGATCACAGTCGTGTTACCCGTGTAACCGGGCATCGGGTTCGTGATTTTGTAGAGATTACCAGCGCCAGGCCAACTTGTATTGGCCGACATCGCGATGATCGATCCATCAGGCGGAAATGCGATATCCTTGATAATTGGGATGGCGCCGTTCGCGGGCATTCCGTTGGCAAGCAGCGGGATATTGATCGCGGTCTCCGCCAGCGTGGTACCGTTTCCAGCCACTGTCTTCAAAACACCATCCGTATCGAGCTTCAGGATGCGGTTGGCGTTGTTGACGATGAACATTTGTCCCGTGGGAGAGAACTTGAAGAACGCAGAACCAGAAACGGATGTCACCGTGTGCAACTCGCCGCCAGCGTCGATGTACCGGATGATCGTGTTGCCACCAATGCTTTCACTGAAATAGAGATTTCGATCCGGACCAAAAACGAGGTTGTTGATTCCCGAAAGGTTTGCGAGTCCGGCGAGGGTCTCGTCGGGGCTTGTACCTGTTAGACCCGACCCGATTTGTCGCGACACATTGCAAGGTGTCATCTTTTGCAGTAGCCGGGGGAG
>JAYUPZ010000197.1:0-20395 GCA_043759805.1 Myxococcales bacterium
GCGGCCGCGATCTACCCGGCCATGCTGGCTTCTCGCCTCCGGCCGGTCGAAGGGCTTCGTTACGAATGAGATCTTTCATTTGGACCGTTTGACACCCCGTGTGGTGACCGCTACCGTGCCCGGCGAAGTGGCCCCGTCCGTCGAAATCGAGTCCAGCGCTGCAAAGTCGGCGGCGCCCGCACGCTCGGGAGGGGTCGCGATCGCGGTCAATAACCTCAGCAAGATTTTCTTGCACGGCGGCCGCGAGATTCACGTCCTGCGGGATATCAATTTAACCCTGGGCGCGGGCGAGATTGCGACGGTCGTCGGGGCCTCGGGGGTCGGCAAGTCGACCTTGCTTCAAATCATTGGCACCCTCGACACTCCTTCGAGCGGCGCATTGCGTTTTGACGGTCAGGACATCACGGTCAAGACCCCCAGGCAACTCGCGGAATTTCGCAACCGCGAGATCGGATTCGTATTCCAATTCCACCACCTCTTGCCCGAATTCACCGCCGTTGAGAACACCATGATGCCGTGCCTCATCGGGCGAACTCCGACGCGCCTCGCCCGCGAAAAGGCCGAGGCCATGTTGGTACGGGTCGGGCTTGCCGAGCGATTGACCCATCGACCGGGAGAACTTTCCGGTGGCGAGCAACAGCGGGTCGCGCTTGCACGGGCTCTCGTCATGCGGCCGCGCCTTTTGTTGGCAGACGAGCCGTCGGGCAACCTTGACACCCGCACCGGTGATGCGATTCACGAGCTTTTCTTCGACATCAATCGCGAGATGGGCATGACCATTCTGCTCGTGACCCACAACGCCTCACTGGCCGCCCGCGCCCCGCGACGGTTGTCCATGCGAGATGGTGCGCTGGAAGAGGGGGAATCGGCGTGATGCGTTTGCGCGCTACCGCTTTGTTCGCGCTGGTATTTTTGCTGGGTGCACCACTGCGTGCAGCGGACAAGCCGGCTGCAGCTCCGGAACCTGCCGGGGAACCAGCTGCTGCCGCGGAACCAGCTGCAGCCGCGGAACCCGCTGCGGTACCGTCTGTAACGGAAGCGGCTGCTGCCAAGGCTGCTGCGGATATCCAGCTCGAAGTCGCCCGCGTGAAGTTTCGCGGCAACCGCAAGGTCGAAGACGACGCCATCCGCGTGAACATGCGCACCGTTCCCGGGATCCTGTTGAACCAGGATGTGTTGCGCGACGACGTGCGTGCCATCTGGCGCATGGGATTTTTCGAGGACATCCGCGTCGAGACTGCGAGCAGTGCGGAGGGCACCGTTGTGACCTTTGTACTCAAGGAAAAACCCTCGATTCGCAAGATCTACGTTTCAGGCCACGATGAAGTGGGTCTGACAAAGATCAACGAGGTACTCGACCTTAAACTTGAGGAGATTCTTGATCGCGCCAAGGTAAAAAAGAACGCTTCGAAGATTCGCGATCAATACATCGAGCGCGGTTTCTACATGGCTGAGGTGAACCACGAGATCAAGAACACCGACGACGGTCAGGTGGATCTCTACTTCCGCATTCGGGAGAACATCAAGGTCGCCGTTCGTCGCATCAACTTTGTCGGCAACAAGGGTCAAACCGATGCCGATTTGCGCAGCGTCATGATGACCTCCGAGGGCGATTTGCTCTCGTTCATGTCGTCGTCGGGTACCTACCGCGAGGAAGTCTTTCAGCGGGATCTGCTGCTCATTCAGGGACAGTATTTCGATCACGGTTACATCGAGGTCAAGGTTGGCGAACCTTTGATGGAGCTTTCTCCCGATCGTCAGTCGTTGTACATCACGATTCCGATCGAAGAGGGCAAGCAATTTCGCATCGGGAAACTCAAGGTCTCCGGCGATCTGCTTGAGCCGCCTCAGTTCTACATCGACCGTCTGTCGGCTCGCCCGGGCGATCTGTTCAACCGTTCTCACCTTTCGCAAGATCGCACTTCGATCGAAGAGTCGTTCAAGGACGCGGGCTACGCCTACGTTGGCGTCGTGCCGCTTACCGACAAGGACGATACGACCCGCATCGTTGACGTGAACTTCGAGATTCAAAAGGGCAGCAAAGTTTACTTCGAGCGCATCAATGTTCACGGCAACAGCAAAACGCGCGACAAGGTTATCCGCCGCGAAATGCGCGTCGTCGAAGGGGAGATGTACAGCCAGACCAACCTGGATCTCTCAAAACGCCGCATCAACCAGCTTGGATTCTTTGATCGCGTGGATATCTCGACGAAGCGAGGTGCCACCGACGATGCGATGGAAGTCAGCGTCGAGGTTGCGGAGCGCCAGACAGGTGCATTCCAGATTGGCGCCGGTTTCTCATCGGTCGAATCGTTCATCCTGCAAGCGCAGATCTCGCAAAACAACCTGTTAGGCCGTGGTCAGATGTTGACCTTGCAAGCCCAGCTTTCGGGCTTGCGTCGGCTCTTCATGTTGCAGTTCCAGGATTCGTACTTCCTCGATACACGTTGGACCTTCGGCTTCAATCTCTTCAACCAGCGCCGCTTTTTCTATTCGTTCATTCGTGACGCGGTTGGTGGTTCGTTGACCTGGGGTTATATGTTGACTGACTGGGCGCGCCTCTTCCTGACTTACACGGCAGAAGATGTTGAGGTCTCTACCAGCTCACGGGGTTCCCTCTTTGCAGCGGGGTTGCGCAATCCGCTGCCTCAGGGGTCGCTTGCAAACTTGTTGCGCAGCGGTCTCACCTCGTCGTGGCGTGTTTCGTTGCAACACGATACGCGCGACAACCGCATGTTCACGCACGACGGTTGGTTCAACACGATCTCGGCCGAGTTCGCCGAGCCCGCCTTTTTCTCTCAGAACACGTTCACGCGCTACGAAGCCGAGACGCGCTTTTACTATCCCATCTGGGGTCCCTTCGTCTTGCGCAGCCGCCTTGGCACGGGGTTAATCTCGAGCCGCTCGCCCCAGGGCGTGCCCATCTTCGAGCGATACTTCGTCGGCGGTATTTTCGATATCCGTGGTTTCTCACCGCGATCGCTGGGACCGCGCATTCGCGCACCGAACGATCAGGCCCCAGATGCGGGCCTCGGCAGCTTCGTCGTGGGTGGCAACTTGCAGGTCATCGGCAACCTCGAAATCGAGTTCCCCATCATCCCCAAGGTGGACATCCGCGGCGTCGTTTTCGCGGACATGGGCAACGCCTTCAACCTGGAAGATCAATACTGTCGACTGCGGCCTCCATCGGCCCACCTGTCCCAGGATCCCTGCAACGTCATATTCCCGCTCGGCAGCCTGCGCTCCAGCTGGGGTTTTGGTTTCCGCTGGTTTTCGCCCATCGGGCCCCTCCGGTTCGAGTGGGGTATCCCCACGAATCCGCTGCCGGGCGAACGTCCCCTCGTCTTTGAGTTTACGATCGGGAATTTCTTCTGATACAAAACCGTCTCTATTACACAGCCCCCTTCGACCCCACCCCCCGAGGACCCATGAAGCTCATTAATCTGGCCCGACTTGTCGTTTTGACCATCCCCGCGTTTGGTCTGTTTGCCGCCACGGCCTCGCTTGCGCAGGCCGAAGCAAAGATCGGCTATGTCGATTTGCAGCGCGCGCTGAACGAAACCGAAGATGGTCGTCGCGCCAAGGCCCAGCTCAAGACGATTTTCGACCGCAAGCAAAAGGAGCTGGATGAGCGTTCAACCGCGCTCAAGGCCAAAATCGAAGATCTCAACAAAAAGCGCACGCTCTTGCCGGAAGAAACCCGCCTCAAAAAAGAAGGCGAGTTGAGCGAGGAGATGAAAGAGGTTCAGGAAACCTATATGCGCCATCAGAAGGATCTGGGCGAGCAGGAACAAAAGGCGACGGGCGTCATCCTCGAGCGTATGCAGCGAATCATCTCGGAGATCGCGGTCTCCGAAGATCTGGCCATTGTTCTCGACAAGAACCAGGCTGGCATCATTTTTGGTCGCACGGAATTCGATCTGACCTCGCAGTTGGTTCGCAGATACAACGCGCTCAAGCCCGATCAAAAGGGTTCCGCTCCGGCAGGATCGGGTCCAAAGGTCCCGACGGCTCCGAAGAAGAAATAGTTTCTGCCACAGCCTGAAACGGAGCCTACGATGGAAATGGACATTCGCGCGATCGAGGCAGTGCTGCCGCACCGTTATCCGTTCTTGTTGGTGGACCGGGTGGACGAGATCACCTCGGAACGCATCGTGGCTCGCAAGATGGTGAGTCGAAACGAACCACACTTTGAAGGACACTATCCGGGCTTCCCGGTGATGCCCGGTGTGCTTATTGTCGAGGCGCTCGCACAAACGGGCGCGTTGATGGCTGCAAAAGAAGGCGTGTTGATTCCCGGCAAGTCGGTGCTGTTGCTGATGGCAATCGACAAGGTGAAGTTTCGCCGCGCTGTGGTTCCGGGCGACCAGCTAACATTGACGGTCGTGGCGCTGCGCAAGGGCGCCGCGATCTGGAAGCTTCGGGGTGAGGCCTCGGTCGACGGTGAGCTCGCTGCCGAGGCCGAGTTCCTGGCGTCGATTCGCCCCAAGGATGCGTGATCGTTTGCGAGCAGCGCGCCTGATTTCAACGCTGCTCGTTTGCGCCTGGGGATCCAGCATGGCCTGCAAGGGTCGCACCTCGGTGCTGGGTCCGCGCGGTGATTCAGGGGCCGTTATGGTTGTGTCGCCAAGTGCGCTTGCTCCGGCCGTAGATGAGACGGAACTTGAGCCCAACGATGACTTGAAGACCGCGACGCCTGTTTCGTTGGTTGAACAACCGGTTGTGTTGGGAGGGACATTGTCGGTGACGGCAGGGCGGGTGGACAGGGATCGTTATGCATTGAAACTGCCGCCGCTAGAAAACGGCGATGCTATGGGACCTTCTCGTCGTCTGCGGGTCGAACTGTTGGTGCTGCCGACGCCCGGTGTTGCGCTTCTTCCGATGTCGCTGATGGTGAGCCAGGGTCACAACGCGACGGTGTCCGGTGGAACAACGGTACCTTTGGAGGGCGAGCCTGTGAGTTCGGTGTTGTTCCCAAATATCGGAGCAGATGCGGAGCGCGTTGACCTGACGGTTGCGTTTCGCGGCAAGGTCGATCCTGCAACCGACCGACAGGTTGCGTATCGCCTGCGGATTGAATTGGGAACGGTTGATGCGGGCGTTGAACGTGAGCCGAATGCGACGCTGGCCAATGCAACGCCGATGGTTACCGAATCACTGACGATGGAGATGAGTGGCTGGCTCGGCTGGGCAGGGGATATCGATTGTTTTGTGCTACCAAAGGCGGTACTGAGCGGTGCACCCGCGGTGGATATCGAGGTTGAATTGCCCGGTGACGTTCAGGCAAGTGTCGCGGTGCTGGGAAGTGATGGTGCCTTGCTTGGAAGCGTACCGCCGGTACAACGGCGACTACTATTGAAAGGTGCGGCGGTCGGCGCTGGAGACACGCTGATGGTACAGATAAAGGCAACACGCCGATTCTCTGCCACCGAACCCTATGTGCTACGGGTTCGACCGGCAAGTGCGGTGATGGTACCCGAGGACGGCGGGCGTTAAGTGGGCAATTGAATCACGGCAGCGTTACGATCCCCACAAACGCGGGGCTCTTGGCAACCGTGGTCGGTTGACCTTTGGTCGTCATGCTGCCGTCGGCCGCAATCTGCAACACAACAACGCTGGCGCTGTCCTGATTCGCGACGATCAGGTACTTCCCCGTCGGATCGATGGCAAAGTCACGCGGGGTCTTGATTGTGCCGCCCGCCGTTCGGTTGAACGCGTAGGTCAGTGTTCCGTCGGTAGCGTTCACCGTGTAGGACGTTATGCTGTTGTGACCGCGAATCGACGCGAATACCAGCTTGCCGTCGGGACTAACCAGAACATGAGCGCCGCTACCGCCGTTGAAGCTGGTGTTCGGCGGCAGACCACTTTGGGTTTTGGGATTGGAGAGCTTTCCTGTGGCCGGATCAAACGTCAGCGATGAGACCGTTTTCGCAGTTTCGTTGATCGTGTATGCGACGTTGAGGGTCGGGTGGAACGCCATGTGTCGAGGACCGGCGGCCCCCGGGAAGCCTTCGACTTGACCATTGGCCGTGAGCATTCCGGCCGCGTCCACCTTGTATTGAAACACCGTGTTTGCACTGACATTGCAGACAAATACATTCTGACCACTGCGATCGGTCGTGATGTGGTGTGACCGGTCGTTGGCCGGCCGCTTGATGTCGCCGGGCGGAGAAATCACGCTGCCCGTATTGTCGACCTTGATCGTGGCCACGTGGCCGCTTCCGTAGTGGGCTACCAGCACGAGTTTGCCACCCGGATGAACCGAAAGGTGTGGGGAACCGTCGCCGCCGGCCGGTGCCTCGTTGATCTTCGTGAGATCTCCGTTTGCCCCGTTGATCGCGAACGCGACGACCTTGCTGTCAGCGCCACCTTGCTCGTTGATGGCGTAAAGGTATTTTTTGTCGGGCGATACCGCCATGTAGGTCGGGCTTGGCACTGTGCTCGGAACCGTGGTGACAGGCGAAAGCGCGCCCGTGGCAAGGTTCAAACGCAACACAGTAATGGTGGCGTCGTAGCCGCTGACGTAAACATGGGGATCCACCGGTGAGGGGGAGCCGGCCGTGCCTCCTGTATTGGTAGTGCCACCTTGTCCCACATTACCGCCCGGCCCGGCATCATTGACCACCGGCTGGCCACCCGTGGCCGTGCCACCGGTTGACACGCCGCCAGCTGCGTTACTTCCACCTGTTGCGACAACGCCGCCGGTTCCGCCTCCCTGTCCGCCGGATTGTTGTCCGCCTTCTCCATCCGGGGATTTGGAACTGCTTGACTGCGTGCAGGCCAAGGCGATCAGCAGGATAGCTACCGTCATACAATGGAGGGTTTTCATGGGGATGAACCATAACCGGTGTTTGGTGTTTGGTGCGTATAAAACCCGAACGTTTGACTCAATGAGCAAGCCATTGACGTTGGTATAGATCCCGATACTGAAGGGTATTTCGATTTACAAAGGTATAGCTCCGTGCCTCGCGGGGCTGAACAACCTTGCCGCATACAAGCCCGATCAGTCACGGTGACTTATGCGAATTGATTCCTTGTTCAGCGTGACGGCTATCGCGGTGTTCCTGGTTGCATGTACGGTCCCCTCTAGCAACCAGAGCGGCAGCGGCGGAGGCGGTGAAGCTGGCGGCGGACAAGCCGGAAATGGTACCGCCACGACCGGCGGTAAGGGCGGTACCGGCGCGCGCGTAGGTAGCGGCGGCACTTCTTCAAAGGGTGGTACAAGCGGAACCGCACCCGGCGGTGGCAACGCAGGCGGCACCGGAGGCACGGGTACGGGTGGTACCGCCGCGGGTGGTACAGGTGGCACGGCCGCGGGTGGTACAGGTGGCACGGCATCTGCTGGAACGGGCGGAACCGCGACCGGCGGAAGCGCAACCGGTGGCACCGCAGCGGGTGGCACCGGTGGAACATCCGCCGCATCGAACAAGATCACCTACACCTTTGAAACGACGACACAGGGTTGGGCAATGTCTCTCGGGTCCAAGGGGCTCGGGTTGCCCGATCCAGTTCAGGTGCCGCTCAAGGGACGAATCGCCACCGGCGCGCTGGAGTACGTCGTGAACCCGGCACTCGGCGACACGTTCTATGTAGGCGTTGAAGGCAGTTCGATTGTCCGTGCCGTAACACGGATCACCTATCACCTCTATTTGCCGGTGGGCCATGGTGTGACGCTTGCCGAGGCCTTTGTGCTTGGCTTCGGTGAACCGCAAGGGCGCAAATGGGAGTCGGTGAACCAGGGCAAGTTCCCATTCGTACCCGGCGGTTGGACCAAATTTGTTCAGGAATTCGCGACGCCGTATCCGGTCGGTCCATTCGGTCACGCGGTTGGATTCATGTTCGTCTCCGACAAGATCTGGAAGGGGTCCGTCTATATCGACGATGTCGAAATAGAAATGGTCCCCGCGCTTTAGTGAGGAAAAAACCAATGAAGAAATATAATCAGCAGTCTACAACGTTGTTCGGTGGTCTTTGCGTCGCGATGGCAATCGCGGCTTGCACTCAAAGTCCGGGTGGCGGTGGCGGCAACGGCGGCGACAAGGGAGAAGGCGGCAGCGCTGGCCAGACCACCGGCGGTTCCGGTGGTTCAACGTCGAAGACAGGAGGAAAGGCCGGTACCGCGAATACGGGCGGTTCTGGTGGAACTGCCGTTTCAAAAGGCGGTGGTTCAGGTGGAGACACTGCGACCGGTGGAACAGCCGCAGGTGGCGCCACCGGTGGTACGGGTGGTGGTACGGGTGGTGTTGCCGCGACAGGCGGGACGCCCGTTGCCTGCACACCCAAGTTAATAGGCATCGTGCGTGACTTCACGGACAAACATCCGGACTTTCAAGGCCTCGATTCTCCCGATTGCATCACCAGTCCCGGATCTTGCTCAGCAGTCATGACAGGTGCCGTCAAGGACACGCTCGACGCCAATGGAAAGCCCGTATTTAACAGCGCGACCGCGCTCAAGGATGCCGCTGGCTACACCATCTTCCATGGCGCCACCGAATTTGCGCAATGGTTCAAGAACACCGATGGCTTCAACAAGGGAATGCAGGTCGAGGTCCCGCTCATCGATCGAACGGCGATGCTCAAGTCCTTTGGTTCCGATCCGTTTTTCCCGATCGATGGAATGTTGCTTGGCAACAACGACCTCGTCACCAATCCCACCTCGGATCCCACCTTGAAAGCGGGCGACATGGAGCACAACCAGCTCTTTACATTCGAGCTGCATGCGGAGATCCGTTACGACGCCACCCAAAACCACATCATCATCTCCGAGAGCGATGACGACTCTTGGATTTTCATCAACGGAAAGCTCGTGCTCGACAACGGTGGCATGCACTCGCTGACCCCGGCCAGCGTCTCGTTGAAAGAGGTCGGGCCGATGCTGGGTCTCGAATCGGGCAAGTCGTATCCAATCGCGTTTTTCTTTGCCGATCGAAAGTTGGCTGGCGCGAGTTATCGCGTGAGCACGAACGCCAAGTTCACCAACTGCCAAGCCATTTTGCCAAAGATGCTCTAATGCCAATACGTAGTACCACAAGCGTTGGTTTGTTTTTCTGCACGCTGGCTTACGCGGGGAGTTGCACCCCCGCGAGTGACGGTGGCGACCGGGGCGGAAAAGGCGGCGATGGTCGTGGCGGCGGCGCCGGTGGACAGGCAGGATCGGAGGAACAGCAACAGGGTGGTGAGGCCGGGCGATCCGTCGCGGCGGGTGGCACAACAGGCGCGCCCGTGGGAACGGGTGGCGTGGTTGCAACGGGCGGAACACCTGCGATGGGTGGCAGTGGTGGCACCGTGGGAACAGGTGGTACGAAAGCAGGCGGTTCCGGTGGTACGATAGGTACGGGTGGTGCCGCAGGACTTGCCTTCACGACCGACTTCGAGCAAGAGATAACTGGAAAACTGCCTGCTGCTCCTTGGCGTATCAATGGTGGTGCGGATGTGACGATTGCCGAGGGGCGGGCTTACAGCGGCAAGAAGTCCATGAAGGTCGTTTCGAGTTCCGGTGAAACGATGGCCTCGTTAAGTGCGACGCCATTGCTGACGCGCTCGCGATCGATCGCCTACACGCGTTTCATGGTGTGGATGGATGCCTACCCGACGCCCAATGCAACCGATACGGGACACTGGGATCTCTTCAAGTACAGCGGAAATATGAAGTCGACGAACCTTAACATCAACGGATATTTGGCGTTTGGTGGCTTCAGCAACCAATCGCAGAAATTTCATGTCTACGGGAACGACGTCTCCAACAAGGGAATTCAGGATTGTTCCAAGGGTGCTGCGTTTGCAGTGAAACCCAAAACCTGGGCCTGCGTCGAAATCAAGGTTGATGCTGAGTCGCTATTGCAATACGGGGTCAGCGTGAACGGCAAGCCCATTGCGCAATTCAGTTTCCTTTACGATTCACCGGGCTCAGCCTGTGTACCGGACTGGAACGTCACCAAGGGTATCTGGTACTTGCCGGAGATCTTGTCCATCAAACTTGGCTTTAACCACATCCACGCGCAAGTCGCCCCGGTAACGGTTTATTTCGACGACGTGGCAGTGGCCGATCATCCCATCGGTTGCCCGCCCGCGCCTCAGGCCGCAGTTCAAGGAGCAGTACAATGACGATGCTTGGTTCTAGTAGGGGTGTGTATCCGTTGCTGTGTTCGTTTGTTTTTCTCGGCGGTGCATGCTCCGGCGTGGTTATGGGAGGCGACGGGACCAATGAGGGTGGCGGAGGCGAACGTACGGGCAAAGGAGGCACAGGCGGAACTGGAATACAGGGCGGCTCTGGTGGTGTTCCCATTTCGTGTGAGGGGACAGCTGCAGTTCCGACCACAACCTCGCGGTTGACGGCTACCCAGTACGCCAACAGCATCGCAGCGCTGGCCCGCGTTGCACCGAATAAGATCTCTGTTTTGCCGACCGCGGTTGCGCTTGCAGGCAGTTTGTTTTCAAACAACATCGACTCACTGGAGATTTCTCTCGACCTCGTCAACCGACTTGGTGGGAATGCCGAGGTCGCTGCGAGTGGCCTCAGTGTTTTGTCGGTCGCACCATGCACCGCTGTCGAAGCAATCGGCAGGAAAACTTGCGGCACAACGTTCCTGAAATCGTTCGGAGCACGAGCGTTTCGACGCCCTCTAGATGCGACCGAGCTCCAGCGGTATCAGGTTTTTTTTGATGCGACCCATGCCAGCCACGGCTACGACGCTGCTGTCAGGTTGACAGCCCGCGCCTTCATGCAATCGCCTCAGTTCGTTTATCTCATCGAGGAGAGTGTGCCCACCGCCGACGGCGCCTTCACCTTGACGCCCCATGCACTGGCTTCGCGTCTTTCGTACACCATCACGCAAAATCCGCCGGATGCCGAGATGCTTGCCGCCGCCGAAAGGGGTGCCCTCGCGAATGACGATCAGATTCGTGCCCACGCCGACAGACTGCTCACGCGCACCAAGGCGGGTGCGGCCGTGGCAGATTTTTACCATGGCTGGCTTCACATCCATTCACCGGATCTCGGTCGAAAACAACAGGTCGACCCAACAGTGACGCTTGACCAAATTGACAGCATCGCCGGATCGCTTGAGCGTTTCGCGGACTACAGTTTCTGGGAGAGCGGTGCGACGGTTGAATCACTCTTCACGGGCAACCGCGCGTTTGTAAACCCGGCCCTTGCAAAGTTGTGGGGTGTGCAGGAACCTACCTCGTCGTGGGCCGCGGTCGATCTAAATCCGGAACGTTTTTCGGGTGGTTTGTTGACACAACCTTCCTGGCTTGCCCAATTCGATCCGCCGAAGATCTTGCATCGCGGCCTGTTCGTGGCACGAAACCTCCTTTGTGCGACACCACCCGCGCCGCCGCCCGGCATCAAACCTGATCTCGGCGACGCAGACAGTAAACTTATGGGTCGGCCCATGACCGACCGCGAGCGCATGGTCTTGATTCACGAAAAGGGAGACTGTGCCGGTTGCCATTCCGCAATCGATCCCCCTGGTTTCGCCTTTGAACACTACGACGAAATTGGCCGATGGCGTGACAAGGACAGCGGACAGCCTATCGATGCGAGTGGTACGCTTTCCTGGGACTCGGACGCGGACGGCCCTTTTGCAGACGGATTTGAGTTGACCGATAAACTCTCGCGCAGCGCCACTGTTCAGTCTTGTCTTGCCGAGCAGTGGTTTCGCTTTGCGCACGGACGACCCAACGTTCCTGACGATAAGGGCGATATCTGTGCGCTGCAGGCCTTGACCAATGGCCTGGCAGCCTCGAAGGGCGACATCCGTGCCCTGGTCCTTGATCTTGTTTCGACACCCAGCTTCCGAACACGCACCTGGAACGTGGAGAGACCCCAATGAAGACCACGAATAACCAAACGTCACACGGAAAAACACAGCATGCATCACCGTTCTCGAAACGGGACGTGTCGCTGACCCGTCGACAGATCTTACGCTCTGTGGGATTGACGGGGGCGGCTGCCGCTGCGGGCCCCCTTGTCTTTGCACCCACCGCGCATGCAGCCGACATCCCGAAACGACTGATCGTGTTTTACACCATTGGTGGCGTCGATCCCGCCTGGGATCCGATTGGCACCCGCGACAACTGGACGTTGAGCCCCCACCTGCAACCGCTCTTGCCCTTCAAAAACAAGATCAACCTCATCAGTGGATTGAAGTCGACATCCCGCGAACTCTACGGCTCGTCGAGCACCGATGGGCATTTGTCGTGCAACCAGCACGCGCTTTCATCTTGGCGACCAGCCCCCAACGCCAAACCGGGCGGTGTCAGTTTCGACAACTTCGTCAGTGAGAAGGTGAAGGCCGCGGGGCGCGCCGGTCCGATTGATCACATGTACGTTCAGGTTGGTGCGAGCGGCGTTGACTATCACGATCACAACCAACGTCCTTCCGTGACCAGCAGCGGTCAGGTTCGTAACCCACTCGACTCTCCCGCGGACATCCTGAAACTGTACTTTCCGACGGCCCCTGCGCCTTCGACGCCGGGCGGGCAAGATGCCGCCAAACAATCGACCCAGTTGCTCGACTTTCTCAAGGGCGAATACGATCGCTACGCCAAGGCCGGCAAAATGGACCTCGCGAGCAAGAAGCGATTTGCCGATCACCTGGATCGGTTGAACGATCTCGCTCGACTCTTGCCTAATCCGGATCGGGCAATCTCAAAGGCGTGCTACAAGCCGACTCCTGCCACGTCCCAAACGATGGAAATCAACAACCGTTTTACGGTTGAAACGGTGGCCACCGCCTTTGCCTGTGACACGGCTCGGGTGGCCGTCATCGACATGGGATTCGGGGTCAACCAGAACCTCGTCGGCGGGGTATCCGAGTTCAATCTGGGCGCGGGTTTGCAAACCGTGCACGAGCTTGGACACCAGGTGCACGGCGGAAATTTAAATACCAATCCGGCGGCACGACAGAAACTTTTGCACAGCTTCCGTTTGCAAGGCATTGATCCGCTTGCACAGCTTTTAGCAATGTTGGACTCGGTTGATGAAGCCGACGGCAAGACGTTGCTGGATCACAGCGTTGTGTTGTGGTGTCAGCAATCGTCCGACGGCAGCCACAATTTGACCAACTTCCGGTATCTGACTGCAGGCAGCTGTGGCGGGGCGCTCAAGACCAACCAGTACATCAAGACCAATGACAGCTCCGTCGTCGACGTCTGGGCGGCACTCGCCACTGCGATGGGGATTGCGGACGTTACCGGCATCGCGGACCCATTCACCTTCGACGGGCCACTGCCGGGCTTGCTGGTTTGAGAGGGTAGATAGGTTGCGCGCGTTCGGTTCCCAGAATCGCGAATAGAATACGGTTTCATCCTGTCTAGTGTGAGTGACGAGTCGAATTTTTTGCTTGTGCTGCGACGCTCGCGTTTTCCGGATGCGCAACCCAAATTGAATCGGTGCGACTCGATCGTCCGGTCACCGCAAAAAGCGACGGCATTTCACTCAAGGCGACGAATGTCGGATTCGACTCGGCAGTCCCGATGCACGGCACGGACGAGAATACGGTACTTGTAGCCGAACTCGAGCTTCACAACCTACACACCAAGTCGCTCGTCGTGTCCCTGGACCGCATCACCCTTGGGGTTAATAGCGGCGCGGCCCAAGCAGTTTCCGCAAAATTCCTACACCCCATCGCCGCCGGAACCGGATCGCTGCCGTCTTTAATTGAAACGTTCGAGATTGCGAACCCTGTCAGCCTTACACCGGGACAATCTCAGAAAGTTTGGGTCGCCTTTAAAGATGTGGGCACCGCGGGTGATCATGGCACTTATGGCCTGAGCCTCCATGTTCCCGTCGATGGCTCGGAGCCCCTGGTGGTGAATCTCTCCGATCCGGCCACCGGTGGACCGCGCTGGAACGGCGTCGATACGCCACCCAGTTTGTCGCTTACGTTCTTCTCGTTCTTGGTCGCGGGTGGCGATGAAGATACTGCGGGGTTCGGCTTCGCCGGGCTTTCGGTGGCAAAAAGTCTTCCGTGGTTCGATTGGTCGGGCCGAGTATCCGTTAGCCCGGTCATTGTCGAGGGCAAGGATAGCGGCGGCGGTGTTTGGACCCGTTGGCAGATCGTGCTCCCAATTCCCTTCCCGCAAAGAAAGACCTGGTCGATTGCAACCACAAACGGTCTCGATATCGCCCGAATGCATTTCGATTCGGATATCCCCTGGCCGATCCGAGTACAACGCTGGCCACAGGGTACAACCTGGGCATTTCCCTTTTGATTGACGTGGACCACGCTTACCTCGGAAGCTTTCCGCTCGAGCCACCTCTCACGGCAGAACGCTCAACGTGACTGTCGGCGCCATGCACACCTGGAACCTGCAACCGGGCAACAACCAGCCTCAGGCCGGTGTGTTTGCTTCCCTCGGCTTCGGCCTCAATTGACCCGTCATGCGTCGCGTTTCTTGGCAAAGACGACGCGGTGTGGTCACAATCGAGAATAAGCCTAAAGTTTAACCTAAAAGTCGTCGCTTCTTGACTTAGGTGCAACGATGTTGCAAGCCATAAGAAACGGGGTGTCAACGTGCTCGACCCTTGGATCATTGAACAAATCAGGCGACGAGAACAAGAAAAGCGTGAAGGGGACCGCCCCTCGCTTGAGCTGCCCCTGTCGGATGGTGATCCCTTTGCTTACGGCGAACGGCCCGTTGGCGGGGAAAGCGAATCCGGCACGCAGCGCGGTGTCGTAATCATCGGCATCTGAACGTTTCAAAGCGTTCATCTAGCAAGGCTGCATCAAAATCTGATGCGGCAGGGAATCATTTCCCCAATCGCTTCCAGGTCCAACCTGGCAAACCCAGGCCGCGGCCGGGGCTGTAGCCGGCGCTTCGGTGTGCAATCACGCCCGATGAATCCACCAGCACAAAGGTTGGGGTCGCGCTCACCGCGTGAGCAATGAAGGACCCGCGCAACTCGTCACGCACGACGTTTTGCACAAATGGATTACCGAACTTTTTGAAGAACGACTCCAACGCTTCTGGTTCTTCGTCGGTAATCGCGATGACCGGGGTGTTGGTTTCCCGGGAAAAGTCGATGAGCTCCGGCAGCGCTTGTTTGCACGGTCCGCACCAGGTCGCCCAGTAATACAGCAAATGTGCGCCCTTCATCAGGTCGATCGGATTGCCGCCCCGGACCGCCACCAGGTTCACAAGCGGAGGCGCCTTTTCAGCCACGCGCGGCGGATCCGGCGGGGAGGGCCATTGTTTCGGAAAACCGCCAACGGTGATATGAACCGTAC
Organism: Myxococcales bacterium; assembly: GCA_043759805.1. Classification (GTDB taxonomy): domain Bacteria; phylum Myxococcota_A; class Polyangia; order Fen-1088; family Fen-1088; genus JAWXBF01. The sequence goes on from JAYUPZ010000197.1 coordinate 15,234, forward strand.
CACGCTTTCCATCGCGCACGATCTCAAGCGCCGCGTTGTCGCCGACCGGTGTTAACATCGTAAAGGCGCGTACCTCGTTGACTTCGGTGAAGGGGCTTTCGGGAGGTCCGACAACGATGTCGCCAGGCTGAAGACCCGCGGCCTGTGCGGGCGAATCTGGCATGACGGCGCGAACAAAGGCTGCGCCACGCTCAAGTTTCAAGCGCGCTCCCACCTTGCCAGGTACCGGACCGAACTGAATGCCGAGGTAGCCCGGCAAAAGGCCCTGTACGGCATCCAGATCTTTTTGCAGTGGGGGGAAAGGAGCCGGCTCGACCAGTGCGGTGTTGTTGCGCGTGTTCAAGTCAAGCGTCTCACAGCGAGTGAGGGCAGAAAATTGATCGCGATCGGCCGGTTTACCTTGAGTTCGCAGGAGGTGTTGACCCGCAATGCGCGCCAGGAGAGTCCGCATGCGCAGCAAGGCCGCGTGTCGGACGTTCAGTCGATAGCTGACGGCTTCCACGTCGTCCACGCGGGTGTGAAGCATGTCGATGCGCCCGATTTGCACGGGGCGCGTCTCTGCATGGGGCAGGAAGTCGGCAAAGAAGGCATTGGCCAGTGGCAAGGGCGGTGGCCCCTTGCGTTTGTCAAACTTCGCCTTCCAACCAGGCTTTGCTGTGAAAAACGTTTCGAGATTCGAGCGGGCCATGTCCGAGATTGTCGCGTCCCACGAATCCGTCTGGTCGTGTAACGAATCCAGGATGTCTTCCAGCTGATCGAGTGCGCTGTCCACTTCCTTGAAACTTCGCGGCGAAAACAAACCATTGTGATTCGCGATTCGGTCCAACAACCGCAGATCTTGTTCCCACGGCGCCCGGCGCGCCATGGCCTGCTTCAAAAGGACATCGGCAGCCACTTCCGGCGGCTTGTGAGTCTTTTCCGCGTGGACGTAAAGGGCTTCTTCGAGAAAGACGTCGCTGGTCCGCAATGGCACGTCGGGTGTGTCATCAACGCTCAAGGTTTCGATGTGTGCTGCGGTTGTTGTGCCGGTCCGGGCCAGCGCACGCAGGAACACAAAGGCATGGCCGACACCATTTGCCCCCAAGTTTTCCGGATAACATCCGTAGGCAGGCCGGTCGGCGGTGGAGGAGAAATAGCCGCAGGTGCCATGCACCCGAAAAAGCTGTGCGAACCCACCCGAGAAACACTGGGACATCAGCGCCACGGTGCGCACGCCGCGCGGCAACTTTTCCAACAACTGCTTCATTTGTCCCACGGTCAGGTCTTCACCCCAAAGCGAGATCCGGCTTTGCATGGGGTCCACTGGCACGGGCTTACCTGTACGATTGTGGGTCGAAGGGTTGTTGCCGTGATCGGTGACAAACAGGAAGAGTGTGTCTCCGGCCTTTAACTTGCGACCGGTCGATGAAAACCAATCGTTCAAACTCTTGCGGGTTGCGGGGGCAATCGTTACACCGTCAAGCTGGGTGTTCGCCAATTCCAGGGGTGGGGTAAACGCGCCTGCGAGATCGGTCCCGTCAAGCAACCAAAGCCCATCGGGCGGCGCCGACTTGCTGGCAACGGCCAAATCGTTGCCCGGGTTGCTGCCGTCCGAAGCGAATACGTGGATATGCTCTCGGTCGAGTCCGGCGCGGGTCAAGAGCGCGAGAGCCTGCTCGAGATGCGCACGATGGGATGCAAAGTTTTCGTTGGCCGAGCCGCCCCCGTTCAGCAGCAGAGCATGCAACGTCCCGGGCGCCGCAACGGCGACACGAACAGGCACAACTACGATGCCGAGGGCGGCAAGCGTGAAAGCGAAGCGGATTTGGGCGCGCACGCCTAACTGTACTCGATCCACGGCGCTAGACAGGGGCGACCTGAAACGGCAGTATCCGGTCCCATGACGACGATGAATTACGGTGGAATGCGGGTTGGACTTTGGTTGCTTGTGGCAGTGGTTGGCGCTTGCAGTTCCAGTGGCTCGGGCAACGACAAGGTTGATGCAGAGTCGTCGATTCCCGGTACAGGTGGGACGCCCGTTGTCTCGATGGATGCAAGCATCGACATGCCCGATGTTTGCGTTCCAAGTGGCGCCGAGATCTGCGACGGTCGTGACAACGACTGCTCCGGCTCTGCGGACGAAGGTCTCAACTGCGTCAACTGGGCGGGGCGAGCTACCGACGGCGATTTATCGGTTAATGCGATGACGGTTCTCGGCGGGGCGGGCTCCAAGGCGCCAGGGTTCAAGTTGATGTCGATCGCGGGGACTCAGCTTGCTGTTGCAACGGCACCCACCGGGCTAGCGGCTGGCGACGAAATCCTCATCATCAACCTACGTGGTACGACTGCGGACTCGACCTCGGTTGGCAACTGGGAGACGGCCTTCGTCAAATCAACGCAGCCGGCGGTGCAGACAATCGTTTTGGAGTCTCCACTGCGCAAAACCTACGGCCTTGGCAACAGCAATACGGATCTAGCGGGACAGATTGTGCTGGTCCAGCGTGTACCACATTTCAAAACCGTTTCAGTGGCGAAGGACGCACGTCTGACGCCTTCGCCAGGCGGACTAGACGCACTCGGCGGGGTCTTGTTCTTTCGAGCGACGACGGTGAAGGTTGCGGCGGATGGCATGATCAATGCGAACTTCCTCGGATTCAACGGTGCACCTGCCGCACCGAATGGTCGCAGTGGTGCCTCGGGTGAATCCATCACCGGTGCGGTGGGCACTGTGCCGAGTCCCGATCCGAATTTGGGTGGTGGTGGTGGTGGTAAATCAAATTGCGATATGGATGGATGTCAGGGTCAGAGCATCGGTGGTGGTGCTGGCGGTGGAAGTTTTGCAGCCGATGGGATCAAGGGCACCAAGAACGGCGGTATACACATCGGCGGATTGCCGGGTAAGTCCTACGGCGACGTAAAGCTTGAGAAGTTGTTCTTTGGCTCAGGTGGCGGCGGTGGAGCAGGGGGCGTGGGAGGTCCGGTGGATCGCAAACCCGGGGGCAACGGTGGTGGCATCGTCGTGATCTTCGCGGAAACCGTAGATGCAAAGGGCTTTGTTTGGTCCCGTGGCCAGGACGGTTCCACCAATCTAAACTGTGCCGAAAAAGGTTCAGGCGGTGGCGGCGGCGGGGCTGGTGGTACGATTTGGTTGTCAGCGCCGAAGCTTGATCTTGCGGTTGAGGTATTCAACGTTACCGGCGGCTCGGGTGCCTGCAATGGCGGCGGTGACGGCGGTTTCGGCCGCGTCCGCGTGGACTACCAGACCGCCGGAGCGTTTGCGTACGACACCGACGATGCCAAGGACATCATTACCAACGCATCAATCATCCCGCCGGTCGGCCACACGTCGATGCTGCCGTAGCGGGGTGCCGAATAGCCCAAACATCGAGGCAACCGATTTCCTTGTTTAACATTTAAGGAACGTGGGGTATTCTTTGTTATTCGTTTAAGGAATAATATGGACCCGTTGTTTTCGGTATTGGCCGATCTAAACCCCTGGCGAGACTCCGGCCGGGTCCCGAGCGTGCTGGCTCAGACCCTTCGACGACCCATTGCGTCAGCGATGGCGGCGCGAATGCAGAAAGCTGATTTGAGACGGTTTCACGTCATCGTCGGTCCCCGCCGGACGGGAAAAACCACAATCCTCTATCAGACGATAGAGGCGCTGCTGGCAGCGGTGGATCCCGAGCGTTTGGTCTACCTGCATCTCGACCATCCTCAACTCGGAAGTACCTCGCTTGGTGCGATGATCAAGGAAATCATCGTCGCAACGTCGGCGACTCTGGAAAAGCCCGTCTTTCTTTTCCTGGACGAAATTTCCTACACCGGGGAGTGGCACCGGTGGCTAAAAACGATCTACGACGAACGTTGGCCAGTTCACGTCCTGGCGACGTCCAGTGCTGCATCCGTACTACAAGACGGTCGGCAGGAAAGTGGGGTTGGTCGCTGGCAGGAGCACCGCCTTCCGCCTTTTCTCTTTGGTGAATGTTTGGAACTGCTTGGCGCAGAACCCAGTCAGCAAATCGACAGCGACATGCTCGGCACTCTCGAAGCACTCCGCGACCCCGATGAACCGGCATACCTCAATGTTTTTCTCCAGATCGGAGGTTTTCCCGAACTCCTCGCGCGCGAACTTGGCGCATGGTCGGCGGCTACCGAATCAACGGGGAGCGAATACCTCGAACGATCCTTGAACCGGTATCTGGAAGCGCAGCGGATCTTGCGCGATGACGCCATTGAACGTTCCATCCACAAGGACATCAATCAGCTCTACGGTATAGACCGACCGCAACTGCTTGAACGACTGTTGTATCTGCTCGCGGACAGGGTGGCTCAGGGTCTGGAACCCACAAAGATCTGCCAGGAACTCGATGGACTCAGCATTCCCACGTTCGAGCGATACCTCGGCTTTCTAGAGAACGCTTTTCTGGTGTTCAGTCTTCCCAACTATTCCGGACTGGAGACCTCGATTCAGCGGCGTGGACGCAAGGTCTATTTCTTCGATGTTGCCGTGCGAAACGCCGCCTTGCTGAGGAGCATTTCGGTATTCAGCAACCCGACGGAATACGGTCACCTGATCGAGAACGTTGCCGCCGCGCATCTTCATGCGCTAGCGGATCACGAGCAAGTTCGATTGTTTCACTGGCGAGAGGGAAATAAACGCGAGGTGGACCTGGTCTACGACCATCCGACTCTTCCGATGGCATTTGAGCTGGCCAGCGGTCCGCAACACGATCGATCCGGGCTTCGTGCATTTTCGGAGCGATTTCCACGATTCCGGGGACGTTGTTTTGTTGTTTCAACCGAGAGCGTTCCAACCCGTCCAGCGAGTCAATCGCAGGACGGTATCGGATTGGTCTCGCTGTCACGTTTTCTCGTCGCGGTGTCCGCTCACGCACAGCGGGCGCAATATTCGCGGATCGCTGGGTAGCTACTTTTGCTTGTCGACTGAGAACTGGTAGCTGCCTGTGGAATTCCCAACGTTACGGACGACGACAAACGCCCATTCCCGAAGCGTGTTTGTGCTCAACGTTGCAGACTCCACGCCGCCTCCGACAGCGATGTTGGATGTTACGATCAGCTGACCCAGAAGGTTGTAAGCATCAAGGGCGACATCAATGCCAGCGGAAGGTGATACAGTTGCCACGATCGGTTCCGACCGAACCAGATCGACGGTAAACATG
>JAYUPZ010000198.1:0-9283 GCA_043759805.1 Myxococcales bacterium
GTTATGGCCTGTAATCCCGCGGGCGTGAAGGGACAATGGGGCAAACGATGCCGACTACCCTCTGGAGCGAGACAAATGAGGTCGCCGAAACGGAGAGCATAGCTAACTGTCGGCGGCGTTATTCCCGGTGAATGCCGCAACATCGCACTTACCCGTGCCGATAACCCGCCCGTGCCGTCTTTCCTACACGAGGCGCTTCTCGACATCCTGCGCGAGCATCCCGGGTTAGTAGCGGAGCTCCTCCGCCGCACCCAGGCACCCGCGCTCCCGGAGCACGACGTCGTTGTGGTTGACAGTGCGGACCTTGGAGCGGTGATCCCGCGCGAGCTGGCAGCAGATTGCTTGCTCCGCTTCGAACGCGGCGGCCAGACGATTCTCGTCGTCGTACTGGAGGTCCAGCTCGCTGTCGATCTCGACAAATTGTACACTTGGCCCGCCTATCTGGTTGGCGCCCGCCTGCGCCATCGCTGCGACGGAATCTTGGTGATGATCACACCCGATCGCAAAGTCGCGGATTGGGCACGAAACCCCATCTCCATCGGGCCCGGTGCGGGATACCTGCACGTACACGTCATCGGGCCTCGCGAGATGCCCGCCATCACTGATCCCGCCGAGGCGGCCAGGGCACCTGAGCTGGCTGTGCTTTCCGCCGTCGCCCATGGCCACGACGCGGATCTCAGCAAGACCACGGCGATAACCCTCGCTGCATTGGGTGCGATGTTTTATCTCTCAGATGATCGTGCTCAGCTATACTTCGACTACGTCTGGGCGGCACTAGGTAGCGCTGCCAGAAAGGCTCTCAACATGCTTCCGCAGGTTCGCCAGCAAAAAATGGGGATAGTGAGCCGGGCTGTCATGAAGGCAGAGGCCAAGGCAGAGGCCAGGGGCGAGACCAAAGGGCTCACGCTAGGTCTTCTTGCCGTACTCGAAGCGCGCGGGCTGTCCGTATCGGCAGATCAACGCGCTCGCATCCTCGAGTGTTCGGAGGTCGGGCAGCTTCGTGGCTGGATCGCGGCCGCCGCAACCGCCGACGCCGTGGTTGACGTGATTAGACTCTAATCCGCATACGGTCGTTTGACGCCCCGGTCCGCGGGTGGAAGAATCGCCTCGCCGTGAAATTAACGCTCGCAGGCGCTTTCGCTGGCGGTGAGCCCGGCGCCCCCGGCGCAACGGGAAGCGGTCTTTTGTCCGCGCCAGTTTTCCGCGAAGCGGATCGCAAGCGCGACCTTATTCGGCCCACGCGAGCCGAAATCGATCTGGCGGCTTTGCGGCACAACGCAAAGTGCATTCGTGCCGAGGTCGGCCCGGCCGTTAAAATCTTCGGTGTCGTGAAAGCCGATGCTTACGGTCACGGCGCTGTGGATGTGGCGCGCGTGCTTGCACCGCTCTGTGATGCGCTTGCCGTGTCGCTGGTCGAGGAAGGGCTGACGTTGCGTGAAGCCGGCATCACCGGCCCGATACTGGTGCTCACCGCGCCCTACGGCGGCAGCCACTCCGAGGTTATCGAGGCGGGATTGACGCCGGTCGTCTCCGATCCCGAAGACGCCGAACGATTCGCACACGCGCCACGGCGAAGACACGGTCGCGATCCGTATACGCCGGTCGAGCTTCACCTCAAGGTGGATACGGGCATGAGCCGACTCGGTATCCCGGTCGATGCCTTTGCGTCCGTTGTCGAGCGGGTCAAGCGCTTGCCGGGCGTCCGAATCTCAGGCATCTGCACCCACATCGCGTGCGCCGAGTCCGCAGATCCTGCGCCGACGCTCGCGCAGCTTGCCCGTTTCGAGGCCGTTCTTGCCGAAGCCAAGTCTCTCGGGGTCGTGCCCGAGTTTATCCATGCAGGCAACAGCGCAACGATGGCGCGCTTCCCACAGGCCCGCTTCGGTGCCGTTCGTCCTGGTCTTGCGCTTTATGGAGCGGTGCCGGCGCCGTCGGTGAAGCTTGCGGGCCTTGTGCCCGTCATGTCCTTGCGAACACGCATCATGGCCATTCACGAGATACCCGTTGGAACCGGCGTCAGCTACGGTGCCACGTTTGTGGCCAAACGTCCCTCACGCATCGCCACTGTGCCTATCGGATACGCAGACGGCTACCCCCGACACGTGCAGGGGGCCGAGGTTCTGATTCGCGGGCAGCGCTTTCCTATCGTGGGTGCGGTATGTATGGATTTGCTGATGGTTGACGTGACGGACGCTCCCGGTGTTTCTTTGGGTGATTCCGTGACGCTGATGGGTCGCGACGGAAAAAACCAGATCACGGTCGATGAGATCGCGAACTGGGCCAGCACCATCAACTATGAAATCCTCTGTGGCATTTCCGACCGGGTGCCCCGCGTCTACTTCGATGGACCCGAGCCCGAGGCACAAGCGTGACCCCTGACACCGAGGCCGCACCTGTTTCGGAACCATCCGCGTTTGTTCGGTTCTTCGCGGGACTTGTCGCACCACTTTTTGGCTTCATCACGGTTCTCGGCGAACACTTCGCGTTGCTCTTTCGTGCTTTTGTGTGGCTGTTTCGCCGTCCGTTTCGCCTGCGATTGTTTGTTGAGCAGATGGACTACATCGGCGTGGGCTCATTGCCGATTGTCCTGCTTGTCGGCGCATTTTCAGGCATGGTTTCAGCCCTTCAGGCAATCCTTGCGCTGCAACAGTTTGATCAAACCCGTTTTGTTGGCATGGCTGTCGGCCTGTCGCTGTCCGAAGAAATCGCGCCGGTGTTTGCCGGCCTCATGATTGCTGCGCGGGCAGGCTCTGGCATGGCAACCGAGCTCGGCTCGATGCGTATTACAGAGCAAATCGATGCCTTGACCACCTTCGCGGTCAATCCAATTCAATACCTTTTGACGCCACGGATTGTTGCGGCCATTTTGATGTTGCCGGTCATGACGATGGCCTTTGACATCACCGGTCTTGCTGGCGCGTATCTTGTTTCAATCGTGGGCTACAACCTGGATGTCGGTCAGGTCCTCGGGCTGTTTTCGTTCTGGGTCGATCCACGCCATTTCTACAAGGGATTCATCAAGGCGGCGGTCTTTGGCCTCGTGTTGGCGCTTGCGGCCTGTTACCAGGGTTTCAACGTCCGCGGTGGTGCCAAGGAAGTTGGCCTTGCCACCACCCGTGCGGTCGTGACGGGCTCCGTTGGGATCTTGATCGTTGATTACTTCCTCATCGATCTGCTGGCGGTCTTGATGCCGTCGCTTGACTAGACCATGGGCAACGAGATCCAACCTTCGACCCCTGATGCGGCGTCCACCCGCGACGAGAAGTGGCAGATCAAAATTCGCGGTCTGAACAAGACCTTCGGTCCACAACACGTCCTGCGGGGGATCGACCTCGACATCGAGCGGGGTCATACCAACATCATCATCGGGGGGTCTGGACAGGGAAAGTCGGTCCTGATGAAGCACCTCATGGGGTTGCTGAAGCCCGATTCGGGACACATTTATGTCGACGGAGAAGACATAGTGCCTCTTGGCGAACTGCAAATGGGGCGAGTCCAGCGCAAGTTCGGTATGGTGTTCCAGTACGCGGCCCTATTTGATTCGATGACCGTCATGGAAAACATAGCCTTTCCTCTCGTTGAGAGGTACCGACTGTCCCGGTCGGAAATCGAGACACGCGTTTGGGAGCTCTTGCGTAAACTCGATCTTGGCAACGTTCCCGGCGTCGACAAGAAATTTCCGGCCCAAATGTCCGGCGGTCAGCGCAAGCGCATTGGCCTTGCGCGTGCGCTCATTGATCGCCCCGAGATCTTGCTTTATGACGAGCCCACGACCGGCCTCGATCCGATTTCGACCAAGAATGTCGACGACATGATTCGCCAAACCGCCGATGAGTTCGGCGTCACCTCGGTCGTGATCTCGCACGACATGGCCTCGACCTTTCGCATCGGCGATCGCGTGTCCATGCTCTACGACGGGATCATCGCCGCAACCGGCACGCCCGAAGAGGTACGCAAGACGAACCATCCCGTATTGCGCGAGTTTCTCGAAACCTCGGGTGTGGTACGCCCCGGTGAAGGGATGTCCGCATGAAGTTCAAGGCCGCTTTCGGCGTCGGACTGCTCGTCATCCTGATGGGCGGCGCCGGCTTTGCTTTGCTCCAATATGTAAAGGAAGGCGTCAACGACGAGGACGGGTACAAGGTACACGCTCGTTTTTCGGATGCGCAGGGTTTGTTCGGCAAGTCGAGGGTGCAAACGGCCGGCATCGAGATCGGCAAGATCTTCACCAAGGAATTGTCGCCCCGTCGGGACGCTGACGACGTGCCAATGGCCAAGGTCGTCGTCATCATCGACAAGAGCATCGTGCTCTACGAAAGTGCGACGATTGCCAAGCGCGCGGCCTCTTTGCTAGGCGAGTACTACCTGGAAATTGATCCCGGTTTGCCGATTGGACCGAATGGCAAGGTCTACCGTCAGCTGAAGGATGGTGACGAAATTCTCCACGTGGAGGAAGGCCTCAAGACCTCCGACATTGTCGACGAGGTTGGCCAGACGATTCCAATCCTGCGCGAGATCTTGAGCGACGTGCGCACCTTGACCTCGGGCCCCATCACCCAGATCGCCCACGGCGTGAATGCCAGCATCGCGAAGAATTCGGAAGTGCTTGAGCGGTTGTTGCAGCGGGCGGACAACATCGCCGCGGACATCGAAGGCATCACCCGGTCGGAATCCGACGACATCAAGATCGCGCTGACCAACGTGCGTGAGATTACCGAAAGCATCAAGAAGCTGGTGGGCGAGAGCGAAGGCCAGGTGACGGGTACCGGACAAAAGCTTCAGTCGACCATCGAGCAATTGCAGTCCACGGTCATAAAGCTCGAAAAGACCATGGGCAATGTGGAAAAGGTGACCGACCACATTGCCGACGGGCAGGGCACCATTGGCATGCTGGCGATGGACGACGACATTGCCAACAACGTTCAGGACGTGACCGAGGACGTGGGGACCTTCGTCAAGGGTGTCACGCAGCTGCAAACCATCGTGGGCCTGCGAACCGAGTTCAACTACCTGGCCTCGACCTTCAAGAACTACCTGTCGATTCGTCTGCAACCTCGTCCCGACAAATATTACCTGATCGAACTTGTTGACGATCCCCGCGGTTTCCGCGCTGAAACGAATGAAACCGAGCTCCGTTCAGATACGGGGTTTGTTTCCTCGAAACGTGTTACGATTTCCGAGCAGCTGCGGTTTACTTTTATGTTCGCCAAGCGCATCGGCGCCGTGACGGGGCGCTTCGGTATCCTGGAATCGACCGGCGGCGGAAGCCTGGATGTGCACCTCGTCAACGATCGGTTGACGTTGACGGTGGACGTCTTTGATACCCGTAGCAACGTGTATCCGCGTGTCCGCGCGCGCGCAGCCTTTTCGGTCTACAAAGATCTCTTCTGGATCGTGGCGGGGGCCGACGACATGTTGAACACGGATCGTGCGAGTGGCGGTGGCGGTGCCTTCCTCGATGCCTTCTTCGGTGCGCAGCTCGTCTTCAACGATGAGGATCTCCGTACGCTCCTTCTCTTTGGTGGCTCGAGCGTCGGGTCGGCCGCGGGCAGTCGGTAAGGGGTTCATGACCACCAAGCCCGCCGGTAGTCGCGTTTGCGAATGACCGGCAGACGCGGTGCAGACCGTCTCTTAGTTCAGCCAATAGTACTGAAGGGAGAAGCCGTCGAAACCAGCGCTAGAGCTGATGCTGCCGCCGTCAGCGTCCACATAGTCGCCCAAACCATCCGTGGAGTTCATGCGATTGCCTGCGAAGAACCCGTACCAGGGATTGCCGGCATCTTGAGTCAGTTGAATCGTCACAATCCGCTTGCCGTTCGCCGAAACAGTGTTGTCAGCGACATTGTTGCGGACCGAACCCGTGTTCACACCACCGCCCGATTTGACGATTCGGTAACTAAACGCTGGGGCGACGGGCGCGATGCCGGGTGTTCCGAAGCTGGTTTGCTTGAAATCAATATCGTCGAGCGCGAGGTTGCTCCCGATGACACCCGCATAGCCGAATCCGGCGGGAACCCAATCGGACCACCATGCGAACGCGGGATTGGGACAAATTTGCGCCCCGTACCACGTCCAGGTGCACGCTGGTTTGATGTGGTGCGTACGGTACTGAACCGACGAGTCGTCGATGTAAATCGCCTGTTGGCTGACTTCGACGCCATCTTCAGTCGCTTTGTTTTCCTCATTTGTCGGGGCGATTCGCGACCGACCGGTGGCGGGGTCGAATGCCTCGTCGAGGCGTCGCAACTGGTTGGCGTCGCCCCGCTTTTCGACCATTTTGCGCAGGATAGCGAACTGTTCCGGTGGCATTTCCGTCACAATTTTTCCCGAGAGGTCGTAGATTTTCAGGGGTTCCTCTGCTTGCGCCACGGGAGAACCGTTGGGGTCGGACTCGCCCCACGATTCCGGATCGCCCCCGCATGCACCAAGCGCAAGAGCCGGTGCGGCCAACGCTATTAACAATTTCAAACGGTCGTTCATGGTTTTCATTTGGTTCATTGCTCCTGCATGGGTGATTGAGACTACGCGTTGATGTCGCAAGAAATCTCAGCGCTGTGCGTCTTTTTGGGCGGCCACTTCTCCTTTTCTTATGCGCACTGCGGCAATGGCTTGACGAGCAGACGGCCGCCCATATAGTTACGGCCCCGCGGCGCCAATCCGTGTGGACAACGCCTTGCGGCGTTGCTGCCCAGGTTGGCGCGCTACGGTTCGGCAAATGCGTTACGACATTAAGGATATTGGCGAGGACGGCATCGACCTCGACCTCGCGCTTGGCGCGACGTGGCTGCGTGAGCAATGCCCGGATCTTGATCTCAACAACGATACCGATACGTTGCATCTGTCCGGCCGACTGGAATCTGTGGGCGAGGACTTTCTATTGCGCGGCCGACTCGACGGCGAACTTACCGTTTCGTGTGTGCGTTGTCTTGAACCGCTGAAGCTTGAGATCGACATTGACCTCGCCGTGTCCTACATCGAACGCAAGGCCGATGCGGCTGGCGACGACGAAGACGGCGTTGACGACGGCGACTTCGCGCAATTTTCCAACGGCAAGATAGATCTCGCTCCGCAACTGCGTGAGGAACTGTTGCTCGCGCTGCCCATGCACCCCGGCCATGAGCCCGCGTGCCTTGGCATCTGTGCCATCTGTGGTGCCAATCGCGATCGAAATCCGTGTGATTGTGAACGCAAAGCCCGCGAGGCCACGTTGCCTTTTGCGGCGCTTGGCAGCCTGAAACATTGAGAACTTTAAAGAAACCAACGTTCGTCTAGCAAGGAAAAGCAAATGGCAGTCCAGAAACGTAGACAGTCCAAGTCCCGCTCGGCCATCCGGCGCGCTCAGGTAATGAAGCGCACGGCTCCTGTCGGCATCCCCTGCGCACAGTGTAGTGAGATGAAGTTGCCTCATCGCGCTTGCGCTGCCTGTGGCTTCTATCGCGGTCGTCAGGTTATCGCCGGGAAGCAGCAAGAGGAAGCGTCCTAGGCATGCTTCGCATCGCGGTCGACGCGATGGGAACAGACAATGCGCCGGCTGTCGAGGTGGCCGGCGTGCTCGGTGCCCTGTCCAGGAGCGATCTTTCGATCATCCTGGTTGGTGACGAGGAAAACCTTCGAGGCCATCTTGCCGCCTGCGAACCTGCTTTGCGGGAGCGGGTACAGATCCGCCATGCGCCAGACGTGATACGCATGGACGACGCACCCTCCATCGCCGTCAAACAAAAGAAGCAGTCCTCGATGCGGGTCTGTTTCGACCTCGTGAAATCTGGCGAGGCGCACGCATTGGTTTCGGCGGGTAATTCCGGCGCGGCCATGGCCTGTGGCCTGTTTGTGCTCGGCCGCCTGCAGGGCGTTGACCGGCCGGCCATCGTCACCTCGTTCCCCACCATGCGTGGCCCCTGTGCGTTGCTCGATATGGGGGCGAATGTGGATACCAAGGCCACGGTGCTGGCTCAGTTTGCGACGATGGGCGCGGTATATTCGCGTTTGCAACACAAGACCGCTCGTCCACGCGTTGGCTTGCTGTCCAATGGCTCCGAGGAGCACAAGGGCACCAACTTGACCCGAGAAACCCACAAGTTGCTTGAGCGTGCGGGCGTCGGCTCGGATTCGGCCGCGTTTGACTACGTGGGGTACGTGGAGGGGCGCGATATATTCAAGGGTGAAGCGGATGTCGTGGTCACGGACGGATTTACTGGCAACGTTATCCTGAAGAGCTGCGAAGGTCTTGTCGAGTGGATCTTCCACCTTGCGCGTACTGAGATAGCCGCTGCAGGTTTTTGGTCCAAAGTCGGTGCGTGGTTGATGAAGCCCGCTTTTCGCAACATGAAGCGCCGAGCGGACTATGCCGAGACGGGTGGCGCACCGCTTTTGGGTGTGGAAGGTGTCGTGATGATTTGTCACGGCGGCTCACAACCGCGCGCCATCCAAAACGCCATCCTGGCAGCAGAACGGTTTTGCCAGTCGAATCTCGGCAACGAGAGTCAGTCCGCGATTGCGAATCACGCATTCATATGGGAGACGCCCGTCGTCCCCGCAAAGGGAGTCCTGCTTTCATGACCGCATCCACCACCTTATCCATCCCGCGCTCTCGCATCGTCGGCACCGGTTGTGCCTTGCCTGACAAGGTACTCACGAACGCAGATCTCTCGAAGATGGTCGATACGAGTGACGAATGGATTCGGTCGCGCACGGGCATCAGCGAGCGACGCATTTTGGAAGAGGGCCGCAACACGAGCGATCTCGCGACCCAGGCCGCGCAGCGTGCCTGTGAAGCGGCCGGGATTGCGCCGGACCAGATCGACTGCATCATCGTTGGAACGGTTTCGGGAGACATGCCTTTCCCGGCGACGGCAACCATTGTGCAACACAAATTGGGTGCCCGTCCCGGCTCGGCCGCGTTCGACGTATCGGCCGCGTGTGCCGGTTTCATTCATGGTCTGTCGATCGCGGACGGCTTCATAGCCCGCGGCACGTTCAAAAACATCATCGTTATCGGCGTTGAAATTCTTTCCCGAATTATCGACTGGCAAGATCGCAATACGTGCGTTCTGTTTGGTGACGGCGCCGGCGCAGTGGTTGTTTCAGCCGATACCTCCGGGACACGGGGCATTCTTTCGTCGCACATTTTCGCCGATGGTTCTCAGTCCGAGACCCTGTGTAGTCCGGCGGGCGGAACGCGCAAGCCGATTACCCCCGAAATTCTGGCAGCGCGCGGTCAATTCGTCTACATGAACGGCCGCGAGGTGTATCGTCACGCGGTCAAAAACATTGCCGCCGCGTGCGT
>JAYUPZ010000199.1:0-9273 GCA_043759805.1 Myxococcales bacterium
GTTCCAGCGCCAGAGACAACGCCTTGCCGCGAGCGACCCGCGTCGGCAAGGGGCGGTGGGTTCGCGAGGAAACGTTCGCGTTGCGCACGGCCTTGCAAAACGTAGGACGCAAGGTCCTCGTCTCCCATTGAACCTTCGGCTAGACGCAGCAGTACCGGCAAGGGCAGAAAGAAAATCGAATCAACGCGATCCAACCGCCCCCGTTCGCAGAACACCTCCCCCATGTGCAGCAGGGCGCGACGCATCGGCGCCACGATTCTTGCGTACAGTCCATCGTCGTCTTCGCCGACAGCAACCGCTTGCCGCGCCGCTTCGAGACGATCCTCGAAGCATTCGTGTTTCGATATATCGATGGCTCGCAAGGCAGCCTGGCGCGCTTGCTTTGCCCGGGTCTCGGTGTCGTGCGTTTGAAATTTCGGTATTGCGGCGTCGAGCAGGTCCATGGACAGCGTTTCTTTTCGTGTCGGCTCGGCCACGTCCCAAACGGACGCTTCGTCGCCAATTGCATCGAGCAGCGCCGTCCGGGTTTGGGAATCCGTCGGCCTCGCCCGAAACTGCTTTAGCAACGTGAGGCGTAGCGTCGCACTCGATGGCACCGCCAGCAATAGTTCTGGTATGAGGTGTGCAAGGCGCAAGGGCGCAAGAAACTCTTGCAACGCCTGGCGGGCCAATTTCGTCGCCGGTCCGAGGATCCCAAGCAGGGGTTGGTAAAAGCGAACGATCAATTCGACGGCGGATTCGAGCGTGGGCGGCGAACTCAATTGATTGAGTGCGGCGGTTGCATCGGATGCAAGCGTCTCGAAGAACGCGCGAACGTCAATCGGAGCCAGCGTGGGTCCATCGGGTAGGGATCGGTAAAATAGGTAACCACTTAGGACCCGCTGCCGAATGCCGATGCGACAGCGATCATCGACAAGCGCAACCAGTCCGGCCTGTGCGGGCGACAGCGGCAAGGGATTATGGACGGCATCCCATCGCCATTGCGCCGGGTCTTCAGCGACCGGCAATGCATCAAATCCCGCCCATGCCGTCTGGGGCAGCGTTGCAACATAGGGGCGCCACTGCAGAAAAACCGGGCCGGCCGGCGTGGTCACCCACTCGACCTCGCACGGGGTTACCGCCTCCGGCAAGCTTAGCAAGTTCGCTTCAATCACATCACGGCCCACGGGATCAAGTGTTCCGGCAAGGGTCATGAACGTAACGCCGCCCTCATCACGGACGGCGTGCCCGTGGGCATCGGCTTCAACGAAGGCATGCAGCAACACCGCGATGGGACCCTTGAAGGGATCGAAATGAGCACGCTGCGCATAGGCGATGGCCCCCGGCGTCACTGCGGAAATCAATACGGCGCGGATACCCTCTACTACGTCCTCTCGCGCGAGATCAACGCGAGATTCAAAAACACCCGCGCTCAACATCTCGGTTGTGTCCTCGTTGGCAAAGGACGAACGAACGGAAAACCGTGTCTCATTTTTTCCAAGACGGTCCAGGGCTTCCGACAGTTCCCGCTCGAACGCGTCGGGCAAGGGCGTCGATCGCAAGGCGTCGATGATGCAGTCGATTTTTTCGAGGTCCGAAGGCCCGTTGGGCCACCCTGCAGGTTCGATATTGCTCGTCAGTTCACGGAAAAGAGAATCCGTGACGATCTCGGTCGCCGGGGTAAGCCATCCGAGCGATCGCAAAAGCTCGATCGAGCGCGCCTTGCCACCTTGTGCAACATTCGAATCAGGGCTTCGCCAAAAATAGGACACGTCGACGTGTGATGAGGGTAAGGGATCGCCGCCAGGTTTTCACCCACATTCCGAAAAGTACCGGCGGATGTAGAGCCAAACGCTTGCGGTCCCGAGTCCTGCGGCGAGGAGGGCGAGGGTGAGGGACATCGCTGCGGGGAGGCGGAACAAGGCGGTTGCCGCGAAAACGAATTGTATTACGGTTGTAGCCTTCCCAGTGCGGGTTGCGCGAAAGTCGTAGCGCGTGCCGGCCGCGCCCGGCCAGAGCCGGCGCGCAGCCATGACCGACAGGGCGATAAGCTGGAGGATTTCTCGCATCAGCAAAAGTGCAATGGCGGTGAGCTCCAGTTCGGACCGCAGATAAATACCGAGGAGCACGCAAGCCAGAAAGATTTTGTCACACGCCGGATCAAGCCAGGCCCCTGTAACCGCAGCCTTGCTGCCCGGCTCAATCCACCTTCGTGCCGCCATGCCATCGGCGATGTCGGTGGCTGCTCCGGTCAGCAATAGCGCTGCGGCCCAAAAGGTTTGTTCGGCGAGGACTACAAACAAGATCCCGAGTGGAATGCGGGAAAGCGTGAGCGCATTGGCCAACCACACGGGCTAGCGCAATCGTTCCTGGAGCAGCTTCTCAATGGCTGGCCGAGCCGGTGAATCGGCGGGTGCCAGCGCAAGGTACTTTTCAAGCGCAACACGCGCGCTTGATCGAGAACCGACGTTGAGCTCAGCATAACCAAGTTGAAAATAGACGTCGGCCGCCCATGCCTTGCTTTCCGGGACGTTGGCGGATGCACGCCGGAGGAAGTCGATCGCATCGGCGGTCTTGCCTTGATCAGCCTTGAGCCTGCCCATGCGATAAAGTGCCTCGACGTTGGTCGGAGACGTTCGAATACATGCAAGCCACGCGTCGGCGGCCTTGTTCGTATCGCCCATGTGATCGTGGGCATTGCCGATGAGCAGGTAGGCTTCGTCGAGCGTTGGATCGATGTTGACTGCCGTTGTCAGATCGGTGATGGCGCGTTCGATGTCCTGTCGGCGAAACATGATCCGTCCGAGTTCGAGTCGGGCTTCTGCCAGTGTTTCTGCGCGCCGGAGCGCCGAGAGTGCATCGTCCTCGCGTCCGCCCTTGAGCAACGCCTTTCCGAAGGCGAGCTGCACAATGGGCGTGTTCTCGACTTGCACCGCACGTCGATATTCCTGCAAGGCGAGACCCAGGTTGCCTTGTATCTCGCGCAACGCACCCATCGCGAACAAAGCACCCGGCGTGCCCGGTGCGTCGTCTGAGAGTTTGGTCAGAAGTTTTTCGGCGACGTCGAGCTTGCCGAGATCCATCGCGACGCGTGCCAGGGCGACGTGAACCGTAAGTGCAGCCTTGCCGCCGTCGATGGCGCTCTGGTAGTGCCGCATCGCCTCTTCTTTTTCGCCGAGCGCGAGTGAGATTTCGCCGAGTTTTTCCCGCAATCCGTCCGCATCGGGCGTTGCCGTGAGCGCCTCTTCGAGTTCAACCTTTGCCTCGCCCACGCGACCCTGTTCCCGCAAGGCCTCGGCGAGGCCGATGCGAGCCGTGACGAGTTTGTCGTCTCCAGCAATCGCCGTACGAAACACGTCCTCGGCGCGTTGCGGTTGTTTGGCGAGGATAAGGGCCTGGCCCCAGGCGAGTTGCAACAATGTGGGTGGCGCGCCCGCGTCTTCGGCGTTTTTCAATACTTTCAGCGCTTCGGACGCCTGGTTTCGTCTTTGAAGAATCGATGCCAGACGGAGAGATGCATCGACGAAGGTTTTATCGAGATCAATGGCGGCCTGATACTGCCTGGCCGCTTCGTCGAGATTGGGGGTCGGGTCAATTTCGGCCGCGAGTCCACGGAAGAAGGGTCCGCGGGGATCGCGTGGCCACTGTTTGGCGGCCGCTTCGATCATCGCGAGGCCATCCACGCGACGGTGCGTCGCCACCGTTGCGCCTCCGAGTGCGAATCGCCCCTCGGAAACCGTCTGCAAGGCCGGGCCGATCGCTTGCAATCGGACGAGGGCTTCGTTGAACTTGCCCTCACGCAAATACGCCATACCGAGCGCGATGTTGGCGGCCGCGTTTTTAGGATCGACGCTCAGCGCTTGACTAAACTCGTGGAAGGCTTCGTTGGTTCGGCCCTGCTCGCGGGCAGCGAGTCCGCTGAAAACCAGAACCGCCGCACGTTCTTCTGCCGAAGACAGGTCTGCGCGTTTCTTGATGAGTTCAGCCGCCTTTTCTCTCAGCGCCGCGGGGGGCATCGCGGCAAGGCGCAAAAGACCAAGCTGTGCTCCCAGATGATCCGGATTCGCCTTGACGGTTTGGTTGTACTGTTCGGTCGCCTTGTCTTTTTCGCCGATCTTTTCGAACGCGCGACCCGCAAGGTAGTTCGCAAGGGCCCGATCAGGCGTCTTTCGCAATACGGATTGGAAAGTTTGCGCCGCCTTGATGGAGTCGCCACTTTGCAGGTGCCGCATGCCGACGATGAGCTCGACTCGCGGATCGTTCTCAATCCCCGAGAGCAAAGCCGCAACCCGCTGCCCACGGCCCTTGGCGATTTCAAGCAAAGCGCGAGCCCGTCGCTCGTTCGGGCCCGGTTGTTCCGCTGCGATGATGCCGGCGAGTGCGGCTTCGGCACTTTTTTCGAGCTGCTCACTGCCCGAGCGGCCAATCCGCGCCAGCAACAGCAATTCCGCGGCTTCAGCGCGGAGGTCGTTGGCATCCGGTCTTGGCAAAGCCGCGGCCGCAAGCAGAGCCTTGGCCCCGATGTCGTAGGCCGAATACAGATCCCTCGTCAGCGCGCCCCGCTGACCCGCGATGGTGTCCCCCTCGGGAATGGGCGGTCCCGATGGGGCGAGAACAAGGAAATAGACGGCCGCAGCGACGGCAACGAGCCCCCCGCCAGCCAACGCCAGAACTGGCTTTTTGCTGCGAGCCGCGACGGGTTTTTCAACCGCATCACGCACTGCTTGCTGATACGGCATCAGGTGCGGCAGTGAGTCTTCGAGGACACCGGCGGTTGAAATCTCAATGGCCGGCAGCGCCGACTGCGCGCGAACAGTACCCGACGGATCGCCGGCCATCGCATCGGCGCCCTCAATGTTCAGCGTGAACCCGAGTTCGCTATCGCCCGGTCCCATGCTTCCAAGATCGGGTTGCAGATCAAATAAACCCCCCATCGGTACCGGGGGCGATGGCGGGTTTCCAAAGATTGTTTCACCGCGTGCAAGCGGGGGGGCGTCTATGTCGAGGCCTGCTTCGAGATCCAATCCCAGGTCGAGCGGCTCGAGAGGCGAGCCACGAGAGGAAGGGGTCTCAACCGGCATTGGCTCCGGGGTTCGCGAGGCGGGGAAAATGCGGCCCAGCCGGACCGGGGAAGCACCCGGAATGGGTATGCTCGTGCGGGCAGCCGGCAGGTCGCTCGGTTTCGGAGATTCATCCCGGGAGATGGGGAGCCCCGCCGCAATAGGGATGGATTCGCGAGAGCCCGGCAAGTTGCCCGGGGCAAAGCCTTCACGCGACATGGGCAGGTCGGCGGCTGGATTGGCACCTCGCGAGCCTGCCAGGTCCGGCCGGGGCGGCGGACCTTTTGAGGCTGGCAGATTCGATAAGGCTGGGGGCCCTTTGGCTGCGGGAAGATTGGAAGGTAAACCCGCCGCAGGGTCGAACATCATTGTGGCACCGCGGGCGGCGGGAAGATTGCCGTAAGGATCGGCCGGTACCTTGGCTGCCGGAAGATTGGAGAATGGAATCGACTCTCTCGCCGCAGGCAGATCCCTCGGCCACGCGGGTGTCGGCAGATCGGCATCCGGATCGGGAAGATCGAGCAGACTCATCCCCAGATCACCGTCGAGTGATGGCGGTCCCGGCGGGATGGGCGGCGGTCCCACGGTTGGAGCGGGCGTCCGCGGCCTGGGACCGCCCGCAACCAGTGCCGGCAGGTTGCTGTGCGATCGCGAACGAATGAACTGTTCGTTTAGCGGCGGTCGCTGGTTCTCCGGGAGGGTGGAGGGTAGCTGAGAAGCGGCGCCTCCGGACGTGACAGACGCGGGGGGCGGTGGCGGGGGGATATTTGGACGGCTAGGAATCACAACGCCATGGCCGCATTGGGCACAGGGGTGCACCGCCCCCGGGCTGGCCGATGAAACCTGCTCCCGACCACATTGCGGGCATTTTATCTTGATGGACGCCACGAAAGCCGAATTGAGTGTATCGCAGGTTGGCTGTCTGAAAAGACCCCTTCCCCGAAGGATCTTCGGAACTTAGCGTGGGTGGCTTTAGCCGAGGTTAGAATCCAACCCCCGGGGGCGGACCCCGTCTGCTGGCCTTTGCCTCGCAGCTTGTCACGATTTCCGCCCTCGCCCCCATCCGCATGTGTCGATTCGACCCGCGGGCATGCAAGAAGTTAGGTGCCAGGATTCTCAATCGAAATCAATGATGCCCCGTTGCAGCGCGATGGTGACCGCCTGGGTGCGGTCTTCGGCCGAAAGTTTCTCCATGAGGCTCACAATGTGGTTTTTTACTGTGTTGTGACTGATGCCCAGCTCGTCGCCGATGCGCTTGTTGCTCAGGCCGTTGGCGATCTGCTTCAAGATATCGATCTCGCGCGAGGTCAACGCATGGGCATCAAGGCGGCTGACCAAACGCGCCGACAAGTCGGGCGAAAACGGAACCTTCCCCGAAAGACTCAGTCGAATGGCATCGACCAGTTCGCGAATCGGTTGTCGTTTCAAGATGTAGCCCGATGCGCCGGCGCGCAATGCGCGGGCCACCGCCTCATCGCCGTCCTGGCTCGACAGCATCAAGACGCGCAACTTTGGCAGTTTGATTTTTAATGCCACAAGGACGGAAACGCCGTCCATCACGGGTAGACGAAGGTCGACCAACGCCACGTCTGGTTTGTCGTTGAGAGCCGCAGCCAGGGCCTCCGCACCGCTCGAATAGGTAGCCACAACGTGAAAATCAGGCTCGGCTCGCAAGACAGCAACGAGCCCGTCGCGGACGACGGAGTGATCATCGATGATGATGATGCGAATGGTTTGCGACATGGGTTTCAGATTCCGGGCGTTCGGCACCAGGTTTCAGCGATCGTGAAGGATAGCTGTGTTCCCTGATTGGGGGCACTGCGAATTTGCAACGTTCCGCCCAGACTCTCCACGCGTTCACGCATACCCTGGAGGCCGAAGTGTCCCTCCGTCACACCGGGCACGTTTTCGCCTGGCAGTCCGTTGCCGTCGTCGGTCAATCGTACGGAGAGGGTTTTGTCGTTGAAGTTCAATTCAAGGACAATCGTTTTAGCCAAAGCGTGCTTCACCACGTTGGTAATCGCGACCTGCACAATGCGCATCAATTGCTGCTCAGCTTCGATTTGCAAGCGAAAGGGCGTACCGAGGGTTCGCAACTGAAACACGAGCGACGTTCCCTTGAGAGCCCGCCCCGCGCACACGGAAAGACTGGTGGGCAAATCGACGTCTTCAGACAATCCAGAACGCAACGACCATATCGAGTTTTTGGCCTCGCGCATCGCTTGATCCACCATGGCGAGCGCCGTCTGTGCATGGCCCGTCACCGCGCCGGGATCGGCCGAGAAGCGATCGACCGCTTCCAGTTGCAGCTTCAAGGCCACCAAATTTTGTTCCAACGTGTCGTGCATATCCCGTGCGATCCGCGTGCGTTCATTGGTGATGGTTGTGAATCTTCGTCGCAAGCCCCACAACCTGATCCGGTATCCCAGCACACCCATCGCTGTGAAGAAGACGAGACAGAGTCCGATGAACCACCTGTTTCGATAGATAGGCGGCTGAACGACGATTCGCAACGCAGTCTCGCTGCGCCCGCTCTGATCATGACTTGTCGCGGCCAAACGCAGTACGAAAGTTCCCGAGGGTAGCCCCAGATACTTAATGCGTGGCTCGGGATCCGCTTGCCAATGAAACTCAACCCCTTCCATAAGATGCTCAAATTGGATTCGGTTTGGCCACTGCAGGCGCGCAGCGGTGAACTCAACTTCGACGGTGTCGCCCGCTTGAACGTTGATTTCCCCGTTGTGAATGGGCAAATCAACGCTGTTGATTACCACCTGGTCAATTTTGATCCTCGGTAATTTCGGACTTTTGATGTCCTGCGGATTCGCAACGCTGAGCACCCCTCCATGCGTTGGAAAGTACAAGGTTCCGTTTGGGCCCTGGAGCACTGCGGGCGGAAACCTGGCCATGAAGTTTGTGTTCCGCAATCCGTCCCGTGCATCGAAACGGAGATGTCGTATTTTGCCTATTTTTCCCGCAAAAGCGGCATTGAGATCGTCTTTGTTGATCTTGAGCAACCCCGCGCCGGTACCCACCCAAAGCCCGTTGTGTCCGTCGTCGATGATGGAGGCAACGTCGGACAGTTCGATACCAGCGTCGTCTTGTAAGGAGAGAAATTTCTGATGTTTGTAGGCGGCGAGACCGCGATCACCCGTCCCAATCCAGAGGGTTCCATCGGTGTCCTGGAACAGGGAAAGCAACCGATTGCTGGGCAATCCGTCCGCCGTGGTGAACCGCTTGACCGTGCCGTTTTCATGGCGGCACAGCCCGCGGCTTGTCGTTGCGAACCACAGGGTCCCCACGGGATTTTCAACCATGGCTGAAGGCTCGCTCCCGCATTGCTCGGTCAACACAGAGTCGCGAACGAGTTCTGTCCGGGATCCGTGGCGGTAAAATGTGCCGTCTGTTCCCCCGAACCAAACGCGTTCGGAGGTGTCGCGAAATACGGATTGTATCGGGTGCGCCAAGGCGTCCGCGTCGGTTGAAACACGAATGAACTTTCCGCCGGCAACCTTCACCACGCCACCATCGAGCGAACCGGTCCAAAATTCATCCGGGCCAAATGACAAGAGACCGCGCATTGAAAACAAATCCTGCGCGGGCTCGGGTCGCAATCCTTGCCAGGCGGAGCCATCCCACTGAAGCAGAGACTCTCCGTCGTTCTGCCAGAGGCGACCCTTCTCGTCGAAAGCAATCGAAAACGCTGCCCGTGGTCGCTGACCAAAATCCACACCTAGCAATTGCATCTCGACTTGCGGGCGAATTTTGACAAGCCCCTGGTTTTCAAGGGCGATCCAGATGTTTCCGTCCTGCGATACCACCATCGTACGCGATGCTGTTCCTGCGGGGATGCCGGGCATGCGGTAGCGAATCATCTGTGCTCCGTCGGTCCATACCAGGCCACCACTGTCTGCTATCAGAGTTCCGCCCTTGTACGGCAATACAGATGCGATGGGCGGCCAGATATTCTCCATGACATATTCAACGACAGCGATCGCTTCGTGTCCCTTGACGACGTAGGCTTTGGATGACGATCGAACATACGTCTTGGCCTGAAAACCTGCGTGCAGCTCCAAAATGGGTTCGTCTTTGCCGACGCGTGTGCAGTGCTGAAAATCTTGGCTGCCACAATTCATCAGACCATGGTTCGTTGCAGCCCATAGCGTGAGATCTTGATCGCGCAGCAGCTGGCTTACCTGCAGAGTCTGCAGGTCGCCGAGCAACGGCGTCACCG
>JAYUPZ010000200.1:0-9270 GCA_043759805.1 Myxococcales bacterium
CTTTCCGGCTCGGATACCCTGAACAAGGTCATGGACGACGTTCTGTTGGGCCTCGGCTCTGCAGCATCGGGCATCACCAGGTACGAGGGTTGCGGATCAAGCTGCGGCGAGCGCCAGCTCCGCGGTGCTCCGTCAAGCAGCGAACCGGCTTGTACACCAGCCGATTCCAGCACGACGGCTGAATTGAACCCCGGCTGTCAGGAAATCTCGCCAATGTCGCGCGAACTGCAGAGCGGAATCTGCGGCGGCGCCACGGCTTCCAACGTTGACGATCCGAACATCGAAGGTGGCCTTACCACCAACAACCAGGCCGAAGGCTTTGCCGTCTGTTCAGACGGTATCGTCGTCCTTGCAAACAACAATTCGCTTGGTGCATTTGGTGATGACGCTGCCGCATGTACGGCGTTTCACGCATCGGCCACCACGCCCAACACGGGCAACACCTTCGTCAACAATGGCGTTGGTCGTCTTCGCACCTCGGGCTCTCTCAGCACCGGCACGGCGATCACGAGCTGGAAAGACGTGATTCGTTTGGTCTACACGGGCTGCACGCCGGGACAGTCTGCGTCCGCCTGTGCATCCACCGACCGCGTGACCCGTTGCGGCGGCGCGGATCGTACCACGCTCATCAATAACTGGGGCGATTTGTTCCAGGGCGTGGCTTGCACCGGCAGCGCCGGTTGTGCGGGCGGTCTCCGCCACGCATACCGTCGTGACGACAGCTCGGGCACGACTGGCGTGTTCCTCGAGTTGCTCGGCGTCGCGTTCAACGCAGCGGCCAACCTTGCTTCGCGAACCTCGTTGATCTCGGGTACGATCACGCAGACCATCACCGCGCTTCCCGCGAACCTCTCGTTCTGCGACGGCGGTCAAGTTGAAGGCATGCTTCCGACGAACATTGGTGCTGTCTCGGCACCATTCCCAGCGGGCCAGCCGCTGTACACCAACGGCGATCCGATCCGCAAGACTTGCTCAGCGGACGACGATCTCTGTGGTGCAGACGGAAGCCTCGGCGTGGTTCGTGCGATTCGCTCGACCGACCAGATTGCCAATCCGTATCCTACTCACCAGTGTCAGCGTTTGTTTGACTACAACCAATTCATCAACACGGCACTCCCGGTTTGCCCGGATCGCACCAAGCCCTCTGCAGGTCGTTGCAAGTTCCCCTACTTCGCAAGCGGTTCTTTCAAGACCTTCAATTGCTTGACCAGCGCCCGTCAGTCGAGCCCCAGCGCCCCTACCGGTACGGACGGTCGTTCGTACAACTACGTGGTGCATGATACGACTCCGGCTGGAACGATCCTTTTCCAGGACGGCTCGACCCGCCGCATGCCGTACACCGCAATGTTCCGTCAGAACATGGCCAACCTGAACAACGGTGCGTTGTTCAGCACGGGCACCGTGTTCGGTCCATCCGACTACGTTTGCACCGAGGCGGATGCAACCCGCAACATCGGTTGCTTGACCTCCAAGTCACGCTGCACCATCGGCTTCGCCGGTCGTGAAGCTGCGTTCAACGCTGGCCAAACGGCGCATCTCGACAACGAGCCCGCGCTCATTGATGGTGTCGAGCCCTCCAATGCAGCAATCAATTCCGGCGCTTACAAGTTCTCGCGCTACCTCTGGATGAATGCCATCCGCGGCTTCGAGAACATCATGCTGGACTGCGTGGACCGTGGTGGAAATCAGGCTTACTGCGAAGCTCAGGTTCGCGTCGCCCAGGAGTTCTTCAATGTTGGCCAGCCGAGCAACCTGGTAACGACGGCCTGTACCAACGCAGGGTACATTCCGTTGCCCGCCGCGATCTGCCGCGGTGCTGCAGCCTCAGCCACGTGCGGCGCCACGACGGCTGATTGCACGATCGACACCCGCACGTTCGCTACCTTGACGAACCGCAACAACTAGCCCTACGGGGCTTCCGAAAATCGGAAATCAAGCGAGGGGGGCCCTTAAACGGGCTCCCCTTTTTTTATGTACTGTTGTCCCGGAACTGTAACCAGACCGAAATAGGAAGCGTGGTCTACTCCCCGGCATGGTTTCCGGGAAAATCGGTCGCCCCACTCGCTTATCCTTATATCTATCCGCAGTCGCCATCGTGGGGGGCTGTTCACCTGCGCCCGAGGATACCGATAGTGTGGCGCCGCACCAGGCTTCGTCCGAATCGCGTGCTCTGGTCGAAGTCCAGGAGGTCCCATCTTCGATCGGGTGTATCCGCATTACGGTTGCGGGATCGGATCGAAGTGCGATGCATCAGTTCGATACCGTTCCCGGCGAAAGAGCCTCGCTCAGTTTGTCGGGACTGCCAACCGGCAACGTGACCTTCACTGCGGAGGCATTTCCAACCGCGTGCCTTTTGCTTTCACCCGCATCGCCGTCCGAATGGAAGAGTGATCCGATTCCAGAATTATTGGCGCCGGGAACGACGTCAATCATCAGAGTTGTCCTCCGCCGGAATGGCGTCGCCGAAATCGAGTTCGGCTTCGAGTTCGCACAGATCTGTTCGCCGAGCGGGACTCAGTGTTCAAGCTCTGAACTGTGCTTTGTTCTCGCGTGCGGCGATTCGTCGGGTGGTTGTCTCGACAGGCCAACGACGTGCACGCCCAACTACGACCCGGTTTGCGGCTGTGACGGTGTGACGTATGCGAATCTGTGTGAAGCCGCGAGAAACGGACGATCGATTGCCCGTAAGGGTGCCTGCACTTGTGGTGGAACCGCAGGCGCAACTTGCAGCGCGGGGTATTTTTGCCTCTTCAACACGGGTACTTGCGGCCAGGCGGCGCGGGTTGGGACCTGCAGCGCGCCGACCGTTGCGTGTCCGCAGATTTCACAACCCGTTTGCGGCTGCAATGGCAGGACCTACAACAGCACCTGTGAAGCCACAGCAGCCGGTCAGTCCGTCAATCATGATGGCGCGTGTATCCCCCAGGTTTGTGGCGGCCCAACCAACATCCGCTGCGCCGATACCGAGATGTTTTGCTTCACCGAGGTTGGAGCCACGTGCTCACAAACGAGTGGAACCGGGTATTGCAAGCTTCGACCGCCCGCGTGTCCGGTCGGATTCGGAACGGTTTGTGGATGCGACGGATTTAACTACAGCACCGAATGCCGGGCCAATGCCGTGGGAATCGCAGCGAAGTCGCGCGGCCCTTGTCCGATCCCCTAGTCCATTACTGTCGCGATTCTCGCATGAAGAGGCTTCTAGAATTTTCGCTGCTGGTGGGGACGGTTTTGCTCGGCGCCTGCGTGCAAGAGACCACCGGCCCCGATCTGGACGCGGGTTTCGATGGGGGAGAATCGTTCGACCTGACGTTGTTGCCGAATTGTACGACGAAACGAATCAAGGTTGTCTATACCTCGCCCGAAACCCTCGCACTCGGCGACACCACCTTGCTTCACGCCGAGCTATTGCCCGATGGGTGGCAGCCGCCGGTCGCGAACGTGGACGATGCGAGCACGCCTTACGATGCGAACGCGGCCGATGCTTCGGCATACGATGCAGCTCCGGTTACGGGTGACGCTGTGGCGTCGTCGGCCTTCGCGTTGGGCCTGCCGAACCCAACCTCATTTCGGTTGAGCTGGATGCTTGCCAACGACGAAGGCCATACAGCGACCGGAACGCTCGCAGAAGAGTGGCCGTGCAAGTCGGGATCGATCTCCTGTATCCGGTTTACCTGCAAGGGGACCGGCGCCAAGGCTCTTGACGCAGGAACCGAACAACTTGTTTCGGGCGTTTGGATCGTGGCCAAATACGAGGACAAAACGTGTTTCGACACCGCGCGGGTTGCACTTCGCTGCTCGTTCGCGCTCAAGCCATGAGCGATCGGCAAGTCATCAAGTCGTCACTTGCTTCCTACGGGGTGTTGGCTTAGCTACGTATCCCCGCGATGACCCGCCAATACCTACGAGCGTTCTGCTCGACACTTTGTTGTTTCGTCGCTTTGTCGACCGGAGTTGGCTGTGGCGAGACCGATACGCGTCCGCCGCAATGGGCGTTCATCGCACTGGCCATCATTGCGCCCAACTGCGCCACTGCTAGTTGTCATTCGAGGGGTGCTGCGGAGGCAGGGTTGGATCTTTCGGAGCCCGACGTGGCGTACAAGAGCCTCTTTACTCAGACCGCGCAATTTCGGATTCCCGCGAGTCCGGTGATTCCCCCGGAGTGCAAGATCGACAAGGGAACAATGGTGTGCCGAACAGGACGCGCCATTGTTGTGCCCTGTTCCCCCGATCAATCACGATTGATCAATATGTTGCGCGGGCGTGGCGCACAGCGGATGCCACCCGACAGGCCGCTTCCGATCGGCGACATCGAGCTCATCGAGCGATGGATCTTGCAAGGAGCAAAGCAGGATCCCTCTGATCTCACGCCGAGCTGTGGCGGCGCGGTTGCGCCAGACGCAGGTCCGCGGCCAACCGTGGATGCAGCGCAAACGTTCGATGCCGGATCGGTTCAAGACGCTACGGGAGGCAGCTGATGCGAACAAATTTTCCGCTGCTGGGTGTCGGCGTGTTTGCAGCGATTTTGGGATATTCGCAAGCTGCGCAGGCGTATCCGCAGTGGCAGTTTTCGACCGGAACCACCCGGTGCAACCAGTGTCACTACGCCCCAAGTGGCGGTGGTCTCATCAACGACTACGGGCGCGATGCCGACGGCGAAGATCTTTCGACCTGGCAAGGCGACGGTAGTTTCTTGCACGGTGCGGCCAAGTTGCCTTCGTTTTTGAAAATGGGTGCCGATCTGCGGTTGGCGCTTGCGGCGCAGGACAATGGCGGCCCCGAACAGCCCGCCTTCGCCGTGTTTCCGATGCAGCTCGACGGACATTTTCGCCTTGCCTTCGACGCGTTTTCGTTCCAGGCGATAGGCGGGGTGAGGGGACAAGTCCGTCGTACGGATGCGCCGATACCCTCCGAAAATATCCAGCCCGAAAATTCGAGCCGCATCGTATCCCGGGAACACTGGGTATCCTGGCAACCCGAGGCACGTGGGCCCTACGCGCGCGCCGGCCGTTTCTTTGCACCATTTGGGTTGCGTATGGCCGAGCACCTGGTTTACGTCCGTCGCGATCTAGGATTCAACACCTTGCAGGAAACGTATAACGTTTCGGCTGGCTACCTCGAGAATCAGTGGGAGGCGCATCTCACCGTGTTCGGTCCCGATTTCCTTCAGGCGGGGACCCGTGAGGCCGGTGCGGCAGCGTACGGCGAATACCGCCTACTCGATGAAACGGCCGCGGTTGGATTGCAAACAAAGTACGCTTTAGATGCCGGATTCGACCGTTTTATCGGAGGAGCCATCGGAAAACTCTACGTTGAGCCTGTCAGCGTGTTGTTGATGGGTGAGGCAAACTATGTGCACCTGATTCCCGACGGTACTTCCGCCGTCGGACAGTTTGTCGGGCTCGTAGGGGCATCCTGGTTTCCGCCGGTTCGCGGCATCATCGTCACGGGGTGGATCGAGCGGTTGCAGGGCGACATCGCGACCACGGATACGGGCTCAACCGCTGCAACGGCGTCGCTATCCTGGTTTCCCTATCCGCATACCGAAATTCAAGCAGCGAATCGGGTGCAAGGTGTCGACGGCGCTGTCACCTTCAACACCTTCCTTTTGCAGCTTCACTACTTCATGTGACACGCTTATGCTGAAAACCTCGTTGAATTTCGTGCGTTTGTTGGGAGGCCTTTCATCCCTTTTACTTGCGAATTGCTCGGCGCCTGAAGCACCCCTCGATCCAACGTGGACCGACGTCTATCCAATCTTGCAAGGCCAGTGTCTTCACTGTCACGGGGCAACTGCGCAACGGGACGGTGCAGGGTGGCGATTCGACTTCCTGGATGCGGCTTCGCTTTGTAAAGCAGACCCGTCCGATGATCTCGCCGCCAAACTCGACCCCGCCTCTTCCTTCATCGCAGCGAAAGCTCTCATTCTTGCCGATATCACTGCGGCGTCGCCCGGGGCGAGGCCGAAGATGCCGCCCGAGCCAGGTCGTCTCCTTGAAGATTGGCAGCGAACGACGCTCGAGCGCTTTGTCGGCAAGTTGAATTCGGTACCTCCCGGAACTGACGCGGCGATGGCCGTTCGCGGGCCGTTGCCACCCGATGCTCGCTCCCCGCGCATCACGCTGCAGTACGCTCTCCTGAACGGCATTTTGACGATCGATTACATCGTGTCGGACGAGAATGCCGATCCCGTGATTGGAAAACTTTGGGTTGGCGACAAACTCTTTGCACCGATACCCTCGGCCGGTGCAGGGCAAGCCGCATTCAACCTGATCGGCCAGCAACCCGGCAAGCCACTCCAGGTCAGCGCACGACTGTGCGACGGATGGGGGATCCGAAAGCGCGACGCAGTCGACGGATTGCCCACTCTGCCAAATTAAATTGGCTTGTTCCGTTGCTGAGAGAACCTCGGCGAACGGATTAGGGCGATGCTGACCCACACCGTGGGTCCGAAGTAGAGCGTCATCCACGCGATCTCTTGGCGCCATTCCTCGAAGGAATTCGTGACGACGCGTCGATGAACCGCATCGTGCCAGCGACCTGGGATCGAATGCATTTCACTTGCTGGTTGCAAGGATTGATCGCAATGGTCGCTTTTGGACCCACGAACGGATCAGTCGGTACGTCAGGCTCGGCGAAAAGACGCTCGTGGATGGCCGAATCGGGGACGAGGCCTTCGGAGAAGCGCTTCGCACCCTCGGGCAACTTCGCAACATTGCCGCTGCCTATCGACCGGATATCTGGCGATGCATCGCCACGAGCGCATCGCATGGTCGTGGTCGATGTGGGCGGTGGCTCCACCAGCATCACGCTGGGCGACGAAACGCGTGCGACCATGGCCAGTTCACTCCGAGTCGGCGCCTTGCGGCTGCGCGATCAGTGGGATCTCGGCGATCCGCCGGCCCCTCCCATGCTTTCGCTCATGGGCGACTGGGTCCGAGTTGCAGTTGGTCGTGTTGCGAATCATTTTTGCGACACGGGATTTTCCTCGGTTGTATTTACTTCGGGCTCCGCCTTGGCTCTGGCTCGCGTGGTCGGTCACCGACTGCCGTCGGTCGGACGTGTCCCTCACTACTTCTTGCCGCTTGAAAAGCTGAGAGCGTTCGAGTCAGACATCGCAATGATGAGTGTTGCGGAACGCCTGCACCGCGACGAGTTCGTCGAGGGGGGGCGGGCAGAATACATTGTCGAGGCCAGCATCATCATCCGCACGATCATGGAGTCCCTGGGGATCGACGGAGCGATCGTGTCAACGATGGCGCTGCGAGATGGCCTTGCCATGGAGGCAGGTCGATCACTTCATATCGAAACCATCCTTGAGCCTGTTTTTGAGCCAGACGGCTCGTCGATACCGTGGGGGGTATCGTAGCCGTCGTTACTGGCGGCTTTTATCGATCAAGGTGCGAGCGGCTACCGGATCTCGTTTGCATTCGAGCAAGGCATTCAACAAAAGCGGCGCAACGATGGTCGCATCCGACTCAATGACGAACATCGGTGTGTTTTCCGTGAGTTTATCCCACGTTATTTTTTCGTTGGGCGTGGCGCCCGAGTACGAACCGTAGGACGTGGTCGAATCCGAGATCTGACAGAAGTAAGCCCAGGGCTTCACCGGCTTGTCGAGATCGTACTTGATCGAGGGTACGACGCAGATCGGGAAGTCGCCGGCGATGCCGCCACCGATCTGGAAAAAGCCCACGCCCTTGCCAGTCGAAAGCTCCTGATATTGATCGTAAAGCGCACCCATGTATTCCAGGCCTGATTTCACGATGCTGGCGTTGCATTCGCCCATCTTGACGTGCGAGGCAAATATGTTGCCGAAGGTCGAGTCTTCGCAGCCCGGAACCACAATGGGAAGGTTGGCGCGTGCAGCGGCGAGTAACCAGCATTCATCGGGATTGCCCTGATACAAATCGCTGCCGATGGTTTGAATCAACTCATAGAAATATTCGTGCCAGAAACGGCGTTGACCACCTTCGGAAGCCTTCATCCACATCGGCACGATGAACTTCTCGACGGCGCGGAATGCCTCGTCCTCGGGGATGCTGGTATCGGTCACCCGACGCATGCGATCGTTCAAGATCTTCGTGTCGTCTTGCTTCGTGAAATAGCGATACTCGGGAAAATCCTTGTAGCCGTGATGTGCAACCAGGCGAAAGAGCGACTCCTCCAGGTTGGCACCTGTCACGGATAGACCGTGAATGAGGCCCGATCGTATCGCGGGCGCAAGCGTGATGCCAAGCTGTGCCGATGACATCGCCCCTGCAACAGCCCAAAACATCTTGCCGCCGCCTTCGATATGATCCCAGTACGCAATCAGCGCATCCCGCGTCGCGCGAGCGTTGAAGTTCTTGTAGTTCTTGAGAACGAACTCAAGGATTGGCATCGAGGGGCTGTCGGCGGTGCTCATGTGCTCCAAACGGTCGGTTGGGCTTGGGATGAATTTGGTAGGCGGAACAGGGGTCGAACCTGCGACCAGAGCCTTGTAAGGGCCCTGCTCTGCCACTGAGCTACCCGCCTGAAGGAGCCGTACTTTATCGTTCCGGTTGGAAGAATCAAGAGTCGTCGGTTATTCAAACAAGTCGGGCAAGGGTCCGGGAACCTCTCCGAGCGTATCTCCCTTGAATCCTGCGCCTTTCATCGCCCCGAGCAATGCCTGTGCAGGATGTTTACCGGTGGCTGCGATGTGACGGCCCGGTTTCATGCCGCCCGCTCGACCGGCGACAAGGAGCTGCATGTTTTCGACCGAATGGGTCTGGTTGACGGACATCGCGTCGTTGAGCTGTCGGCCGTGGCCCGCTTCGTTCATGAAGACGATGGCGCTCGAATCAAGGATGCTGCCCTGTGCACCTTCCTTGCTCTTCTTCAGGGTATCTACAAGGCGCGCATAGGTTTTGATGTGCCATTGCAACATCAAACTGACTGGCAACTGACCTCGATTCATTTCATCCCCGTTGTGACCCACTTCGTGTAAGTCGGCGCGAATCGGGGTGCCCATCGCGGTTGAAATAGGGAACACGTTCATGTGCGACTGGAAGACGGTGATTTGTAGCGTCGCCACGCGGGTAAGATCGCAGATGAACGCCATCGCGATGAGGTCAGCCATGACCTCGGCACGCCTGGTTTCATCACTGTAACCCGTGTTCGTACCGATCTCGGCGCTGCCGGAACCTGCATTGTCGGAGCCCACGGGCCAGTTGCTACCGGGATCCGTTGGTTTGCTACAAGTAGCCGTCGAATCAATCGAGATGGCATTGATGCGGTTTTCTAGATCGC
>JAYUPZ010000201.1:0-4426 GCA_043759805.1 Myxococcales bacterium
CCAGCGTTGTTTGTATGACCACAGCGGATAGCGCAAGGATGCCGAACTCGACGAGCCCTCGAGCTGATTGCTTTGCCTTCCAAACAACAGTCGAGCGCCCGCAGAAAGGGTCCAGCGCGAACCCCGTATGTTGCTGTCTTGATAACCCGGTCCAATCGCGTAGCGACCAAGATCCAGATCATAGATGACGGCCAGCTGTTTGCGCCGACCCAGGAAGTTATTCTCCGAGGGCTGCAATTCAAGCAGCGAAAGAACACCGTTTTGGTACTCGAAATTGCTGTTGAGACGAAGGCTCCACACGTCGCGGCTAACGATCAGCAAATCGAACGTTCCAGGCGAGGCAGCCTCAACCGGAGCCACCACCACGAGGGTCGTAAACGAAATGTTCGTCAACCGACGGCGCGTTTCCTGCGCGACGGTGGCGTCCCAAAAGTCGCCGGGCCGCAACAGCACCTCGCGCTCGATGATCGACTCGCGGGTGGTTCGGTGGAAGTAGTTCAGAAGCTGTAACCGCCCGTCGTCTGGACCAAACACCTCGTGATTGACGACCAAAATCCGACCGACCCGTTTCCCTTCGGGTGCAGGATCGATTTTCAATCCACGCGCGCCGAGTGCCCGATCGAGGGCTGTGCGTTCGTAGCTGCCAAGCACGACACCACCCACAGACTCGGCGGCCAAAACGTTCTGGCCGGGCTGAACAAGTGCCCAGAGAAAAAACAAACCGATGCACGATCGGCGTGATCCACGAACCAACAAAGCACCGAGGAGTCTAACGCGACGGCGCCATCTTGGCGGCATCAATCACGCGCACCCCCGCCGGCGGTTTCCAATCAAATACCGTGTCGACAAGCTTTGGATTGACCTTGGCATCCTTGAAGGTGATGTCGTTGATGTTGCCCTGGGCGTCCACGAGAACGCTCTGTCGAACGTGAAACGTGGTTGGGTCGACAATGAAATAAATGGATTTGTACTGTGACTGGGGCACCCGGGGTCGCAGCGAGAGGCGATAGTCTTCGGCCCGCCCGTAGCTTATCTTGTCAGCAAAGGCCACGTCGAAATCGTCCGAAAGCTTTCCCTTGCCCATCAGAAAGGCAAGCGCTGCGGGCAACTGGGATCCCTTCAAGTCTTGTTTGAACGCCTGTTTGTCGGCGGGCTCGTAAAGCCACAAAACCGAACCATTGGAAACGAAGGTCTTTGCGTCGGGCGTCTTGTAGTTCCAGCGCATTCGCCCCGGCTTCTTGAATAGCACCTCTCCGGATGCTCTTCGGGTTCGACCGAAGGCCGCATTGAGTTGCGCTTGCTCGAACAGAGCGGTGTAGGACTTGGTGTTATCGTAGTACTTTTGCACACGATCCATCACGTCCGGAAGAGCGAGTCGATTAGAGGCAGGCACCACCATGGGGACCGCAGGCGTGGACACGGGCGGAGTCGGCTTCGCAACGGGCGCTGCCTGCTTCGCAACCGGCGGAGTCGGCTTCGCAACGGGCGCTGCCTGCTTCGCAACCGGCGCCACCGGCTTCGCAACGGGCGTCACCGCGTGTGCCGCGAGAAGCAACGAGACGGCGATATTCTTCAACATTCCGGACAGCAACATGGGGTGTTTCTAGACCTTTCCTGAGTTGGACGGAACCACCGAGTGGACGCTTCAACCGGCCGCCCGGCACAGCCCCCGACGGTTCTACCTGTCCGAACGCGTTGGTTACGCACTGGCAGACAGGTATTCGCCCGATGGCGCGAGGACGTCCCGTGGTTTCATGCCCTGCGCGGGTCCGACGAGGCCATCCCGTTCCATCCGTTCCACCATACGTGCGGCCCGGTTGTATCCGATCGCCAGTCGGCGCTGAATAAACGACACACTCGCCTGTCGCGTTTCGCACACGAGGGCTACGGCCTTGTCGTACAAAGCATCGGCGGGCTCGTCGTTTTGGAAAGCCCCCTCCCCTTCCTCTTCGCGAGGCTTGAGAATGTCCATGTCGTAGACGGGCTTGGCCTGTTTCTTCAGTGACTCGACGACCTTGTGAACATCTTCGTCGGAAAGGAAGGCGCCGTGGATGCGTTGCAACTTGGCACCGCGATCAGAGAACAACATGTCGCCGTTGCCGAGCAACGTTTCGGCGCCTGGTTGATCGAGAATGGTCCGGGCGTCAATCTTGGAAGCGACCTGAAGCGCAATACGGCTGGGAAAGTTTGCCTTGATGAGGCCGGTGATGACGTCAACCGAAGGACGTTGGGTGGCGAGAATCAGGTGCAAGCCAGCAGCCCGGGCTTTTTGTGCAATGCGCGCGACCGACGTCTCGACATCTTTGGGGGCGACCATCATGAGATCGGCGAATTCGTCGATGACGATGACGATGTACGGCAACTTGATGGGTGCGTTGCCCAGTTCGTCGCGGGGCAAGGAATCCGGTGCGGTTTCGACCTTGTGATTGTAGCCAGCAAGATCGCGCACGCCTGACTTTGCAAGCCTCTCGTAGCGGCGCTCCATCTCGTCGACGGCCCAACGCAAGGCCAGGTTGGCCTTGTTGGGATCCGTGACGACGGGCAACAACAAATGCGGAATGCCCTCATAGATGGAAAGTTCAAGCATCTTGGGATCGACCATGATGAAGCGAACTTCTTCCGGCGAAGCCTTGAAGAGGATGCTGGTAATCATGCCGTTGACGGCAACCGATTTACCCGAGCCCGTGGTACCGGCAACGAGGAGGTGCGGCATCTTGGCCAAGTTGACGGCGACAGGAACGCCCTTGATGTCCTTACCAAGCGATATCTGCAGCTTGCTGCCGTTTTTGTCGAAACAATCGTCCTCAATGATTTCGCGCAAATAAACCATTTCGCGGTTCTTGTTGGGAACCTCGACACCAACCACCGCTTTGCCGGGGATCGGTGCAACGATCCGAACAGCCTTGGCGGACAGTGCCATGGCAAGATCGTTTTCGAGACCAACAA
Organism: Myxococcales bacterium; assembly: GCA_043759805.1. Classification (GTDB taxonomy): domain Bacteria; phylum Myxococcota_A; class Polyangia; order Fen-1088; family Fen-1088; genus JAWXBF01. The sequence goes on from JAYUPZ010000201.1 coordinate 2,947, forward strand.
TCTTGCCGGTTCGCGTTCCGGGAGCCGGGGCAAACTCGTACATGGTGACGACAGGTCCCATGTGGATCTCCTTGACCTTGCCCTTGACGCCGTAGTTCTCCATGGCCTCTTCGAGGCGGCGGGCCATGTCATACAGTTCCTGTTTATCGATCTCGGTCGCCTTCGGTGGCTCGTATGACAACATCTCGGTGCTCGGGAGTTGGTACTCGCCGGCCGACAGCTTGATGAATCCAGGACCCGTGGGCTTTTTCTCAAGGGGTGCGGGGCGCACTTCTTTTTCGATGATGATGACGGGTTCATCGGCCGAGACGGCCTTGCTAACCGACAGTGCCAGCGCATCCTCTTCTTCTTCTTGTCCGAAGGTAGCGTCTTGCTCTTCCGAGTCGTCTTCCACCGTCGCCGCACGCACCGGTGCGTTGCGCATGGGTGTCCCGATAAACGGCTGCTCCGCGGCTTCAATGCGTTCCTCAAGCGCGTCTTCGGGGCTATCCGCCGCTGCAATCTCGGCAATGATATCGGCGCGACCCAATTCGGCAATCGCATTGAGGGTGTCTTCGCCTGGATTCGCACCACGGCGGCGGCTTGAGGCCGCAGCGATCGTGGGTTGATCGTCTTCTTCTTCGAAGCTCTCGTCGTCTTCTTCAACGGCCACGGGACCCGCAGGCGTGGCGATCAACGTGCGATCGAAACGATCGGTTCGTTCAGGCGGAGCGTCATACGAATCATCTTGGTCTTCTTCGAGGGCCGCCTCGTCGTTGTCCTGGCGACGCGGGAACATCTCAATTGCAAACTTGCCGATCGCCCGCAGCATGAAGCCGCAGGCCGCAAAGACCTGGTTGCCGATGCTCGCTGCCAGGTTCAAGAGGTGTTCCATTCGGAGTGGCGTCATCAATGTCAGGGAGATGGTGAGCAAGGTCAGGGCCACAAGCGCCGCGCCGAGCGAACCGACAAAGTTCGCAGAAAGCTCACCGAGCCACTGACCAAGCAAGCCACCCGGACCGCGGACGGGTGCCGAACGATCTGAAAATGGCAAATGCAGAAGCGTGGCGATCGCAGCGACGATGCCAAATAATCCAATAGATTCCGCAAGGTTACGCCATACTCCGACGCCCCGGAAACAGCGGACCGCCACAACGAGCGCCGCGCCTACCATCAAATAGGCCGCCAGACCTGCCAGGGAAAACAATCCCCGCGCTGTGGCTGCGCCCCCCACCCCCATCAAATCGGCGTGGCCAGCCTGTAACGATACCATCGAAATCGTTGAGAAAATTCCGGATCCCAGGAGGCAAATGCCGACGATCTCGGTGGTTCGAGAACGGTTTTCGATGGTCTTGCTGTTTCGAGAAGTCATGATGTACCCGTCTGTAGCTCTCTGTACGATAATGCTTACATCATCACACCAGGACTCGTTCAAGCAGTCAAATTTTTATCCACAGGTTTTTTCCTGCTAACCCGGGTACTTGACCGGTGGCGTGGGTCC
>JAYUPZ010000202.1:0-9228 GCA_043759805.1 Myxococcales bacterium
CCCCCCCGTCAGACGGAATGACCTCCGGGCCGCCAATCACGCGGCCACGTGCCCGGTACAGACGAAACGCATCACGACGATCGAAGGCAAGGTAGGCCAGGAAGCCTCTTCCATTCGCGTTTGCTGCGAGATCCCAGGATTCGATCCAGGGACCACTATCATCAAAGGAGAATGCGCCGCGCACACTCGCAGCCGAATCCGAATACGGTTCAAGCGTTTGGGGATCGAGCCACATCAGTTGAATTGGGCTCCATTGGCTGAAGGTCCCTGAAGTCCAGGCAGCCAGATAGCGATGACCGTCGAATACCACGCGATTTTGGTAGACGGGCGCGGACGCCACCGCCGAAATCCGTCGGGCCGCACCCAGTAGATCGCCGTCAACCGAAATCCGTCGAGCCCAAACACTCCCGCCGTCCGTCCACGTCACCACGAAGGACTGACCATCGCTGGCAACGCCCGGATAGTTGCCGCTGGTGGGATTCACCGTGCTGACCAGAATGCCCGAAGGTGTTGCACTCGTACCATCAGGGTTGATGATCGAAGCAACTATCGCTGGCCGTTCGTCGTAGCCGACAACGATAAACTTGCTGCCGTTGAATGCGAGACGCCCTCCGGTTGCCGCGAGTATCGTGTCGGGAAGCCGTTGACCGTCCTTATCTGCGCCAGAAACGTGGACGGTGCGCTCGGGTCCATTGGGTCCATTGCTGTAGTAACAATCCACGGCGATCAACCAGCTCCCGACCCCTTGAACACTGTCAGCCAGTTTATTCGTCGTGTTCAAACTCTGAAAGAAGTCGTAGCACGACACCAACTTGGGAATTGGCGTGCTCGCAAGCGTGACATTCAAGTCGAAATCAAACCCGGTTCGACTATAGGATGCACCCGGCTGCTGAATGGATCCGTATCCGTTCGTGTGCTTGATGTTGACAGGGACTCCCGTGGCAACCGACGCGCCCAACGGAGCCCCGTTTTCGTCCAAACGTCGAGCGTAGTACTGTTCCGTGAAGGGGCTCTGGCCAAATTCCAGCCAGCTCGCGACGAAATTCGTGGCATTCCCGATGACACTGACTTTCTTATGACGGGTCGGAACCTTTTCCGCCAATTTGTCGAGAGAGAAACTCGCCGGACTTGAAAGATCAGCCGGTGCTCGAGGAAGGACTACCCCCGGTGTCACCTCCTTGCCGGTCCAGCCGAACACGGCGATCGCACCTTCGGACGTGGCGGCCACCGCCCATGATCCGAGCCGGTCCGAAACCGTGTCCAGATTCGGCGTCTGTACAGGCCCGTCGGGCACACCGTCGGCGCCAACCCGTCGTACTTTCAATCGCGTCCGATCGTCCGTCGCGAACCACGACACGATGTATCTCGAACCGTCCCACGCAACGGATACCTTTTCACCACCCGGATCCGCAATTCGGATTCCGTCGAGTCCATCCAGCACATTTCCGTCGGCGTCAATCCGCGTACCGTAAATGGCCGGCATGCCGCCACCGCGATAGTCGGGCCAAACGACCAAAAACGATGTACCGTCGGAAGCAACCGCAGCCGTTCCACGTTTGGAATTCAGGCCGGAAACGACGATGGGACCTGCGACAGGATTCAGGGAAGAATCGAGCACGTAAGCAGGTCCAACACCAATCACCGTCGTGTTGAAAACCGGGGGTCCCGAAAATCCCTTGACCGGTATCCATAGCGTGCGGGAGCCGTTGCTTGCCATCACACACGAACCTGTCCAATCCATGGTGGTGGGCGAGACCGGCCCGAGCGGACCGGCGACAGACAACTTGCGAAACGTCTTACAATCCGAAAGCACATAGTCCTGCCCGTCAAAAACCGCAATTTGGAAACGCCCCACATCAATGGCAGGCGAATCCAGCGCGGTTCCATCCTGCGTCATCCTCACTGCGTACCCACCCTCGAAAACGTCGCTTCCCGAGATGCTAAGAAAACCATTGCTGCCGCCGGTCAATCTGGGGAACCAATAGGTGCCAACCCCACGCCTGATAACAAAGGCGGGCCGTAGCAAGGTTCCATCCGGCCTGATAAGCGCACCCACAGCATTGAATCCGTCGATCATGTGCGGTTCGTTCCACACGACCATGGTTTTGGATCCACTACTGGCCGCCGTCGCATCGCGCAGACCCCCGAACTGAACTTCGCCGTGCAGGTTCAAATCCCCGATTTCAATTTCGGGGCCCACGTTCGGAATCCTGTTTGACGTGAGTGAAGATGACGAAATCGCGGGGTGCGATTCGGAGGGCGCGCATCCCGCACCAACGAACACAATAACGACCACCCTGGCGACGCGACTTAGCATGGCCCAAAACTAACCCCAATGGAGCTACTCCCGCAAGCCAGAACAATAACTGCTACCTCGCCGCCCGAATCAACGCGGCAAACGCTCCGTCGCCCGCCAACAACCCCAGGACACGCGTCGCGTGCCTTCCGCGATAACTTCGCGTTCGGCGGGTTTGGTTCTTTCGTCACTCGCTACAGCAAGCGCCTTCATTCGACACACCCGTGCCGGCCTTTGCGGCTTCGCATACGTTCGCATAGGTCATGCCGTTGCAACCGCACACGGGGTTGTTAATCGCTAGGCACTCGGCCGGACGAGGTTGGCAGGTCGCTTCGGCGTCGGCAGCTCCGCACAAGTCTCCGGTCGCGTAGGCGCAGTACTCGGCGTCCGTACACGTCGCTCCTGCCCTGGCGCCGCAAGCGACCGCACCCCCACGAGGACAGGGACCCATGCTTAAGATGCCAGTCCCCGCTTGCGCAGCCTTGCAACGGCTCCTATACGTCTTTCCGTCGCAGCCACAGACGGGCGCGTCTTCCGAGGTGCAATCGCTCGGTTGCGTGATACAAATCGAAGGCGTATCAAAGGTGCTGCAGGCGTCGGCTGGCGAAAAGGCGCAGTACTCACCCGCATTGCATGGACCCTGCCAATAGCCACATGCCTCGCCGGTCGGGATCGCCGAGCCGCAAACCTGGTTCGTACACTTCCAATAGCCACGCTCCAGATTCGGCGCTGGCGCGTACGCGCAGGTGCAGGTGTTGCATCCGTCGCCGGCCGGTCTCGTATCCCCGGCCTTGCAAGTGATCTTCTGACACGCGACCAGGGTGTCGAACGACATCCAGCTCTCGTGATCCGTTGTCTGAGGTAGGCAGCCCTGAAAAGCCTCGACGCATTCGCTGGATTGTGGCAGTCGCATCCAAACGCGGGTTGCACCACAGCCGGCTGGTGGCTGTACCGTGAGCCGCTCCCCACAAGCTCGTTTACCGTGTTCCTCCCCACATGCCGACGCGGTTAATAGGGTCAAAAGAGATCCAAATATGAATTTAAGGTTTCGACTGGTCATAGGAATTGTTCCAAATAACCTAACGCTTTATCGTGCGCTAACGGACGAATAAAACAAGCAGCCAGTCGCACCAACTTCAGCGCGGCTTGAAAAGTGAAACGTGCTTTACACGCAGCCGCTGGTACTTCGCATTTATCCGCACGCGGTCATAAGCAGCTTTGAAGATACGCGCTGACTCTGCCTTCTCCTCATCCGCCTGCCGGGGTAACGCCACGCGTGTTCCCTTCTGATACTTTCGCCCACTGGCGTGGTTGGCGTAACGACGCGCACGCGTCCACCCCATCTGCAAGAACTTGCGCGCCATATCCATGCCTACAAAATCATCCGCAGCTGCATAGGCGCGGAAGGATTTAAGCAAGGCGCGGCTAGACTGAGTCGCCAGTTTCGGGTTTGCAAACTTCCACAACGGCAACAGCTCGCTCTTGTAAGGTTCGACAGACAGCACCCCTTCTTCCCCTCGGCCGATGCGGTAACGTTCGGGGTGTTCACGGTAGTCGATAGTGGCGGCACTGGCGGAACGCAACCGAATGGGGCCACGAGCCTCAGCAATGTCGACCGGGCGGCCACGTTGGTAGGCGTCCAGGATGCCGTGCTTCTGCAGCTGCGCCGCTACGCTGCGCACGTCTGACATCAATGGCCTCCAATCGCCGCTCGCAAGCCGGCGCGCCACTTCTGAAGGACACACCGTGGCCGTTGACCGCTCTTCAAGCAAAGCCAACGTCACCTCACGAATCTTTCGTTTTGTTGGCGTCATCAGCGTTCTGTGCGCACACCAGCCGCCACGGGTAACAAAGCGTGCGCGGCTCGTGATTGCAAGGACTCGGTTAGGGGGGCCGGTTGCCCCCGCGTCACCCCGCACGTTTCACGGCGCCGGATTCAGCGAGTTCGCCACCAAGCAGGCCTGGTTGCGCGCGAAGGTCCATGAAAGGGTCACGTCGGTTTGTGCGCCCATCCTGTGGCTGGCGCCGGCGGCAAGCTCGCCGCCCGGAATGTCGCGCGCCCAGTCCGTAAATTGCTCGGGTCCCGCCATCGGCAGTCCGTCCCACGATACTGCGAGCGTGTCGACGATCCGTTCCGTCGGACCCGTGTCGGCGGCCGGAATGACCAGCCGCGCGGTGGTGGTCGCTGCAACCATCACCGTGTAGCCGGCGGGGTTGCTGACCGGTGTTGTCGGGTCGACCCCGGCAAACAAACGCGACCCGGCGACGATGTTTGTCGCACGATTGGCCACGATGTTGATCGTCGCGGTGCTGTTGGCCGAAACGAATCCACCCCACATACCGGCAGAGCAGTTGTTGGTGAACAGCATCGTGCCGATGGCGGCCATCGCCACCCCGTTGAGGGTCACGTCCGCCTGGCGCACGCCAGAGAACGCGCGCAGCGATACCGATACGACCAGGTACAGGTTGCTACCCTCAGGAATCGGGTGCTGCCAGTTCAGCACGGTGCCTTGGAACGTCTGGAATTGTATCACGGACTCCGGTTTCGCCATATCGATGGACGTGCCGCCTATCCCACCTGTCGTCGAGCCGCCCGTACCACCTGTTATTTGTCCTCCAGTTCCGCCTGCGCCCCCTACCGCCTGCCCGCCCGTGCCGTCCATCCCACCTGTCGTCGGGCCACCCGTGCCACCGGTTATTTGTCCTCCAGTACCGCCTGCGCCCCCGACCGCCTGTCCGCCCGTTTCGGCCCCGCCCATGCCCGCGTCTGTACCGCCCGTGCCGCCAGCTTGTCCTCCAGTTCCGCCTGAATTCATTTGCCCGGCCATGGCGCCTGCATCGTGGCTTGGCCCATTTGCGTCGAAGATCGCATCGGAATGCGCCGCCGGGCCGGCCTCCCCGTCCGGCGGCATACCGATGGCGCCCGTATCGGCGCCCGCGTGTTCCACATACTCGTAGCCGATTCGACCGCACCCCGCTGCGATCAATGACAAAAGAACAACGCCGAGCGTCCCCGACCTCACGGATCAGTCATCGTCACGTTTCCCCACGGACTTGATGCGGTTCGGCCCGGCGCCCACCGGTTGTGGCGATCTTGTCGTGGCGGGGTGGGTACAACGTCGGTGTTTCCGCGCTGGCCATCGCAGCCACCACCGCACCCGGTACCGGGACGTCATTGTCATCAACGACGTTGCCCATGATGACCGCGGAGCGCAGATCCTGGTCGAATGCCTCCTCGACGGGCGATGGCAAAAAGCGGGATGCGTGTTCCTGGATCTGCCGGGCATGCGTGGCAACCTGCACATCTGCAGACTGCCGCTGTTGATGAAGATAAAGCGCGCCGCCCACGATGGCCGCGAGCATCATCACCGCCGGCACAGCGCGAGGCCCAAAGGTTCCTGTCGGCGTGGGGCTGCGCGTGGAAACAGCATCGGCTCTGGACGGAAGACGAAACGCGACGGCGATCCCGGTGCACCATGTGTTGCGATTGCCGTCGTGCCGGGCATCCAGTTTTTCACGCAACTTCTCCAGACCCTCCTTCAGTCGCCATCGCACCGTGCCTTCGGGGATGGCAAGGCGTTTTGCGATCTGGACCGAGCTCAGGTCGTCGAAAAAACGCATTAACAGGACATCACGCTGACCTTCGGGCAAGTCCAGCACCATTCCAACCAGCAACTGTTGCAACCGTGCTCGCTCGGTCAGCTCGGCGGGGGTCGCCGGTGACAATATCTCGACGGCCATGCTGGCATGCTCGCGCTCCACGCGCCGCCGATCGCTCCGGTACCGCATCCTGAAGGCATTTCGCGTGACCTCGGCCAACCACGGCAACAGGGGCCGATCCCGTTCCGGGGGATGCTTGAGCGCCGCAAGCCAGGTTTCTTGCACCAGATCGTCGGCGTCCGATGCGTTGACCGTCAAGATGCGCGCCAGGCGCGTGATCCAGACGGTGTGTGCCAATAAATCCGTTGCCGATGCAGCGCCGTGTGTCCCGCTTTCCATGCCAGTTGCATTCATCATGACCCACACCATGCCTCCGCGGGCCGAACCGTTGGGTGAGGACAGAAAAAAGATCTTTTCAGGCGCCTGGTCCGCTGCGCAAACACCCCGTGATAGCGGACCAAATTCACGATGGCCACGGCACCAGTGCCACCAACTTCTACATGAATTCCTGCGGCCCGTTACGGACAATTTGCTAGCGGCGCCGTAGGTGAAAAGGCTCCAAGCGTTGGGCCGCTCGTATCATACGAGCTTTGGGCGATGTCGATAGCAGCCTTAAACTGCGCAAAGGTCTGGTTCAGCTTCTGTGTCGTGCTGGTCTCAGCCGCGCATAGAAACTTGTTGACCCCGCAGACGGGCAGAGACTCGCATCCCGGTGAGGTTGGCCCGGCGGACTCTAGCGCCTTGTCACCGTAAAGTACGCGGCCGTCCACCATGACCAGGCGAACAGTCGTTGGCGTGACATCGAATAGGTCGTCGTACGCATTGGCCAAAGTGCCGCCGTACACAAAAAGGTCCGCACGTTTTCCTACTTCGATCGACCCGATGTAGCTCGACACACCAAGTGCCCGCGCACCTTCGATCGTAGCCATTTCGAACACGCGCTTACGAGTGAGGATGTTCCCCCAGTTGGCGTTGTCCCAGTTATCCGCAAAGCGCAGCTCATCAAGCATGTTCACGCTGCCCCCGAGGGACCAACTAGGTCCGAGGCCGATCGTACGAACTCCGGCAGCGATAGCCGCGGGGATATTGGTGGTCTGCCCGTACAAAGAAGCGTTCGAACGGGGTGACCATACCAGCGCCATGTTGTTGGTCGCCATGATCGCGAACTGGGTAGATGTGAACGCCGTGCCATGGACGATGGTTGTGTGGGTGTCGATGAGGCAGCCGCCCGCAACATTCGCCAGCGCGGTCCATTCGTTTAGCGCTGAGGTGTCTGTGCCCTCACCCACGTGGATCACGTAAGCTGTCGTCGTTTTCGCATTGATGGCATTGCAAACAGTTCGGGCCTCCGTAGCGGACGGAACTCCGAGCGTGGAAACTTGAACGAAATCTGACCCGAGGTCGTTGTGGGGGGTATCGATCGAACGAGCCAGCGATTGGAAACAGTTTTTCGGTGTGCCTGCTGACGCCAGGGTTGACGTAGTGCCCGCGATTAAAGCCTTGGTTTCGGCGTACTTTTCCATTTCGCAGCCGAGGTCGATCGGACTCCCTGCTTCGCCGTTCAGATACTGTTTGGCATCCACGACTTCCGAGTAGCGTGACTCGCTCGACCACTGATTATGATTTCCGTAAATACGCGACGGCGCCCAGTCGGTCTGGTCGAAGATGTTGAACAGCCCATGGTTGTGGGCGTCTATAAGGCCGGGGGAGATCACGCCGTTTGTTTCGATCACGGTGGCGCCCATGGCCCAGCTATCTGAGGAGCAGGACGAAGCGACACACGTGATGGTGGTGCCTTCCACCAGCACCTCGCCTACCATGGCCCCGCTCGGTGCGAGCACGACGCCCCTCAACAAGAAGCGGTCGCTTGCGCCCGTAGTCATCGTAGAGGGAGGGCTCGTGGCGCCAGCTGCGCCACCCGTAACACCTTGGCCAACCGTACCACCTTGGCCAACCGTACCACCTTGGCCAGCTGTGCCACCCGCACCACCTGAGCCAGCTGCGCCGCCGCTCGGCGAGCCCGCAGAACCTCCAGCACCTGGAGAACCTCCGACACCACCCACTCCCCCATCCGGATTTTCACCTGCACCCCCTACGCCGCTCTCACCACCTCGGCCGCCGTTGATGGAACCGTCCGCGTTTGCTGAGTTGCCCGCGCCGCCGACGGCAGTGTCAGCTATTCCGGAGTCGCCACCGCCACAGTTCAAAAGGATGACAAGAGCGAGAAGCGCGAGCGGGAAATGATATCGCCGCACATATGCGTCTACTACAGCCGGCTGCGAAGTTTCAGAGGGGCTGGTGTTCACCGACGCGTAGGGTACACCGACCGGGAAGGCTCAGAAAGTGAAGATTGTCAGGGGCGGACCGTGGCGAACAGGCCGAGGCCGGCGCACACGATGACGAGGGCGAGCAGGAACCAGCGCGCGGTCTTCATGAGCTTCGTGCGCGCTACGGGCTTGCCACCTTTCGGCGCGAAGCCGGTCAGCGCCGCAACGACGGCCAGGATCAAGGCCGCTGCCACCCAGAAGAGAGGGTTCATGGGCAGCTCCTGAAAATGCGGCTCGGTCTCGAAACGACGGTCATGGTAATCCTCCAGGAGTGCGACCACAGAGTCTCGCAGATCGCAGGCGCGAATATTGGGGATTTCATGCCGGTGATCACCGAAAAACCGACGACTGCGTCACGTGCGCGCGGCACTTTGGCTCAGGCGGCACCCGAAGCTGCCGATGACGACGCCATGAACCGACGAACTGCCCTCTTGACCTCGAGTTTGCTGTCCGCGCTGGTGCTGATACCAGCGCTCCGCGTCGAGGCCAAGGGACCGAAGCACAAAAATCACCCCCACAAGGGCGACGGTCACCCTGGCGGGGGTCCGCCCGGACACGCCCGCAAGTACAAATACAAGGTCCGCAAGGCGCCGCCTGATCATCGCACCGAGCCCCCCCGTCCCGCGGCGCCTTCAGCGCGCCATGTATGGGTACCGGGCTACTGGAGCTGGAACTCCACCAAGCACGTCTGGGTCGCCGGATTGTGGAGCCTCCCCCCACAGCCAAACGTGGCCTGGGTCGAGCCGAAGTGGGTGAACGAGAGTGGCGCGTGGCTCTTCTTCGAAGGCTCCTGGTCGCTGTCGATTCGCTGAGCGACCCTTCGCCGCGCGCTTAACTCGGGTGTACGACCGCTTCGAGCGCGTGGGCTGCGCTTTTTTGTGTCACGGTTTGACCGAGGGGATCGTATCGGACAAGGGCTCTTACGACCAGGAGGAGCGACTTTTA
>JAYUPZ010000203.1:0-9221 GCA_043759805.1 Myxococcales bacterium
TGGTGTTGCATTTGCTGCCGCCATTGGTTTGTTTCTCGCAACCGGACGCACGGGTTCGCCCCCCGTCGCACCGATGACAGCGGTGGCCCCTGCCTCCAATCCAGATCCCGTTCCACAGCCGCAGCCCCCGCCAAAACCGGCCGTCGCAAAGCCAGGTCCCGTTTTGTCGGGCAAGATCAACGTGCGTTTTCAAACCGTACCACGGTCCGCCGCAGTCTACGGTCCTGACGGAAAGTTATTGGGTCGAACCCCATTGAGTTTCGAGCTGAACCGTTCCGTCGATCCTGTGGAAATTGTGGTACGAAAAGAGCGTTTCGTCGAGAGTCGCCACCGCATCGTTCCCGATCGCGACATGTCGGCGCTTTTGACCCTGCGTCTCGACAACAAGAAAAAACGCGGCAAGGGCGCAGCCGATGCTGAATCCGCGAACGCGCTTGAGATCTCACCCCTTTCGATCGACACCCCGGCCGGTGGGGAGCCCGCCGCTGCATCCAACGCGCCACAGTCTACCGATCCGGCCCCCGTCGTCCCCGACGTGGAGCCCGCCCCGGTTGCACCGGTGTCTGTGGTCCCGGAGGCCGCCAAGGTCGATCCCTATGGCGTCGAACCAGCGCCCGTCACGCCAACAGCGCCCTGAAGAAAGTCGATTCCCATTTTGGTGCAGCTTCGGCTAAGGTGCGTGCGATGAGTGGGGAAGATGATCGAAGGGGCGGCTCGCGCATTGAGGTATACGGCCAGGCCGAAATACGCAACCACGGCGTGGAAATCATGGCGTTGCGCAATTTATCGGCGGGCGGCGTGTACCTCGAAGGTTTGCCCCACGAATATCCGGCACTGAAGCCGGGATACGAATTCGAGCTGTGTATTTTTGGCAGCGAAGACGGCTCCGGCGAAGAGGAAGACTTTAATGTGTCGTGTCGCGCCCGCGTGATCCGCGTTGATCCCGGGCTTCCGGGAAAAAGGCCACCAGGCTTTGGTGTGACCATCGATCCCCTTGATCAGTCGCAGCGGGAACGCCTCGCCAACCTCTTGGTTCGGGCGACGACGTTTCGCCCGGGTAGCAGCCCCGGCCGCGCCAGCTGAGTTCATGTCGCGGCCAAGGGCCGAAAAATTGCCTTTCCGGCCTGTGGTGTTATTGCAGAGGGATGTTGCGCATTGTGAAACTTGTATTCCTCGCGGCTGCGGTTGGCGGATTCATCTGGTTCTTTACGAGCGTGAATCTTGGGGAGCAAACGTTGTACGGGCACATCAAGGCGATTGGTTCTAGCCAAGAATCGCAAAAGCTGGTCGAGGGAACCAAACAGAAGGCCAGCGAAGTAACCGACGGCGTCGGCAGCCTGCTCGGTACGAATGACGAGACGGACGACGCCGCCAACAAGAACAAGGCCGTCAGCAAGGACAAGGGCGTCAGCCAGAACAAAGACGGCAAGAGCGACGCACCAGCCCAGGAGATCGTGAGCGACGATGATCGCCAGGCGCTCGGCAAGGTGATTCGCCAGGCGCGCAATTAGGCACTAAAACCCGCCGAAATTCTTGAGCACTTTGCCCCACAGCGTTTTGGGGATAAGGGGTCCTTCGTTGACGATAAGAGCAAGGCAAGCGCCTTCGGCACCGATCGTTTGTTTGTGGACCTTTCCGGTGTCCGAAAACGCGACATCGCCGCGCCGGAACTGTTGATCTTCTTCTTCTAGAAGACCCTCAAGAATCAGAACAAATTCGGGGGATGCGTGTCCGTGCGACGGAATCCGGATGCCGGGTTGAAAATGCACAAGGCGCGCCGGCGGCAGATCGCTCGCAAGCCTCAGCGAGGCCGAACGGATGCCGGGGAGGGACCACTGCATTTTCAATCGCTTTTCCGCGAGCACGTCCAAAAGGGGAAAAGGTATGACACCATCGTTCGCGGGCGTATCGCGCGGGCCCTCAAGCGGTGTTGCGGCGGGTTTTTCGATTGCAGCCAGCACACGTGCGACTGCATCTTCGGCGAAGCTGGTTTCTGGCTGTTGTTCCAGTAGCGTTGCGCCGATTTCTTCCAGGCGCGAGACTTCGGATCGGCATTCAGGGCACAGCGTCAAGTGGCAGGCCACAAGCAGCGAGGTCGTTGGCAATGTCGTGCCCGCGGCATACTCCAAGAGGACTGCTTGCGGCAGGTGGTGTCGAGGCAATTTCTGATTCACGACGGCTCCTTTGCGTGGAAGACGATGCGTAGCTTTTCCAGCGCCAGCCGCGCCCTTGTTTTCACTGTGCCGAGCGGGATGTTTTGTTCCTTTGCAACTTGCTGCAAGGGGTGGCCAAACATGAATGCGGCTCGTAGCACGGTTGCCTGTTCTGCTGGAAGTGATTGCATGGCGGAGGTCAACTGATCTCGAAATTGGGTCGCCGTGGTTAGTTGTTCCGGATCGGGGGCGTTTGAAACGAAGGCTGGATCCACTTCATTGGCCTCGTGACGCTTCTGCTGGCGAACGTGACTGATGAAGGTGTTGCGTGCGATCGAAAAAATCCACGCACTACCCGAGCCCCGTACGGGATCAAACTGGCTGGACCGTCGCCATACACTGAGCATGGCCTCTTGAACCACTTCGTCGGCCACCCCCGCCGGGGCGCCCATCGACATGACGAATGACTTCAATTTGGGAGCGTACTGTCGGAACAAGCTTTCGAACGCAGCTTTGCTCTGGGTGTTCGCGATCTGCAGGATCCAGTCTTCTGCTGTCGGAGGCAACGGTACGGGGCGCAGACTAGCACGTGGGTGGTTTAGGCCGCCGTTCGCGCAAAGTCCGGGGGATAAGGATGAACGGCCCATGAGAATGAAATCGTTAATGTGACTACGTTGCCAATCACCGGCCGGATCTGTCCACCCAGACGAATCCTGCAAAAAGCACAAGGAAAGCGGTCTGGTGGAAAAAACAACAATTCCACCACGACGCGAGATCCATTCCGGTTTACCGCACGTATGGGGTCTGCCACCAATTCTCGGCGGCGCAACGAAAGGTGAGGAGAAAACACAATGACGTCGAACAAGCTTATTTTACTGGGTGCGGTGGTTTACCTGGGAGCCAGTACCGGGTGTGACGACGAGGATGGCAAGAAGCCTGCAGTTGTGGTTATGGGCGATGCCGGCAGTGACTCTGCGGTGGTTGTCGCGGATGCGGCGCAGTCGTCGCTCTACCAACGACTGGGTGGTACGGTTGGCATCAATACGGTGATCACCGACTTCGTCGTGAACCGCGTGCTACAAGACGCGCAGATCAACGGTTACTTTCTTAACGCATCCGTGGATGGCGGAAACGTGATCCGTTGTTTGAATCTGCAGGTGGGAAATGCCACGGGTGGCGCCGAGCAATACCCCGCACCGGGTTGCCGCGACATGAAGACCGCGCACAAGGGCATGGGTGTTTCAAAGGTCGACTTTGACGATCTCGTGGGCCATTTGGTAGCAGCCCTTACGTCGGCGGGTGTTACGACGGGAGACATTGGCACAATCGCGAGTGTCCTTTTGCCGATGCAAGCTGACATCGTTGAAGACGTTGGAAACAATATGACGGTTTATCAACGTGTCGGACGGAAGCCTGCGGTCGTTGCTGTGATCGACAAGTTCGTCGGGCGCGTGGCTGCGGACGCTCGCATCAACGGCTTCTTCAATGAGGGAGGCATTCCTCGACTCAAGACCTGCCTTGTTCGACAGGTATCGAGCATCGATGGCCCGGTGAAATACGGTCAAGAGGTCGACACCGATCCCGCCAAAAAGGGTGCAGAACTTGGGGTTTCTAAAGCGGCAGTGTGCAAGGACATGTTGTCGGTCCACAAGACACTGAAAAATCCAGCCGCCGGCGGCAGTGGCGCGCGCGGCATCAGCATCGAAGACTTTGGTGCCCTGGTGGACGATCTCGTCGATACCTTCAAGCTGGACTTCCCCACGGTGGCTAAGGCCGACGTGGACGCCATTCTTGGCGCCCTTGCTCCCCTTTGTTCGGACATCGTGTCAGGCCCCGGCTGCAGCGCGATGGCCTTTGGTCTGACCACCGACAACAAGCTGGTGAAGTTCGATGTGACAAAGCCTTCAAATGTGGGCTCTGCGATGGCATTCACGGGTTTGGTTGCCAATGAAACGGTGCTCGCCATCACGGTGCGACCGAAGACGGGAAAGCTTTTGGCCCTGGGTAGCACCAGCCGTTTGTACGAGGTCAACACGGGAACGGGCGCGGTGACACAGGTCGGAACGGGGCCGTTCGCAACCCTCATCAGTGGCACATCCATTGGCTTTGACTTCAACCCAACGGTGGATCGAATTCGTGTTACAAGTGACACGGAACAAAGTATGCGCCTGACGCCTGACATGGGTACGGTGGCCGGGACTGACACGGCTCTGTCACCACCTGGCAATGTGGTTGCGGTTGCGTACACAAACAGCCGCGACATGGCTGCCACGACGACCTTGTTTGGCATCGATTCGGCCTCCGACAAGTTGATTCGCATCGGTGGACCGGATGGCGTACCCTCGCCAAACGGGGGTATCATTGCGGACATTGGACCTCTCGGTTTCGACACCACGGCAAACGTTGGTTTCGATATCCGAGCACCGATGAACATCGGTTACGCGGTGCTTGAAGTCGCTGGAAAATCCGCGTTGTTCACCGTTAACCTAACCTCCGGTGTGGCAACCAAGGTGGGCGATCTGGGCGGCAGCTTGGTGTTGCGTTCAATCGCCCTGGCTCAATAAGAACGGCAAATCATGCGGCGTTGGCAAAAAGTTCTTGGTGCGGTGGCTGGTTGCGCAACCCTTTTGTTTGGGGCGGCCTATGGCTATCACCGGATCCGCATGGCCAGCATGATGAAGCTGGTTGATGAATTGCCAACGTTCACGGACCCCGCGCCCGGTGCTCGCGCACCGCAAGCGCGGGCGTTTGGGTTTGAAATAGGAAGTGATCGTTTGAATGATGTCACGGCGGTGATTGGCAAACTGGGTTTGCAATGCCCCGATACATCCATCCGTGCCTTGATGGACAAGGCGCGCGCCGTAAAAAAGCAGGAGATCGCGGCTGCCGAAGCCAGTGGCGCCGGTGTGGATTCTGTGGCGGGCGCATCCATGATCTATCGCCGAAGTCCGAAAGAGCGCAACCCGCAGGTTCGGCTGTCATGCGATTCGGTGAAGAGCAACCGCCTGGTGGATCGCGTGCGCGCGGATTCGACGGGGCGCCTGTTGTTTGTCTTCGATAGCGCAGAGCATCCGTTGCGACATGTCTCATATACCCGCAGTTTTCGTGGCATCGACGACACCTTGGCAGTCTCGGAGTTTATGGCAAGCAAGAAGGCGCTAACGGATGTGTTTGGGCCATGGGTGGGCATTGATGAAGAGATTGAACTGCCAATGCCGCGCTACAAGTCTTACGCTGTGACCTGGAAGTTTTCGGACCTACAAGCCACAGTGCGGCTCATGAACATGGGCGATGGACGGTTAAGCCTCGACGAGACGATCGAGGTGCCGTGGCCCGTGCGAGCGGGTGAGCCGCGATCGTAGGACGATTCATTACATTCGAGTTCGCTCATTGCGGATCAACACACTTGCCGTCTTTACATAACCTGTCGCCTTTGCATTGCGCATCGGAGCGGCACCCAGGATCAGGAGCAGGCGGCTCGGGCGGACGGTATCCCGGGAAGGGTGCAGGTTGGTACGTCCGGGCCGGGGCCATACCGACCGAAAGTTGGTTTCTCGTCAGAACGTTCCAAGAGTCCGCGCTGGCGTCGACCACGAGCGCGATGATTCCGGGCACGATTAAAAACAACAGGAGGGCGCAGTCCCCGAGGATATACCCTCCGCCAGCGTTCGATTCGATGCGTGTGCTCTGTCGCTCGAATCCGTCGGCATCGATATCAACAGTGTGGGCAAATCGCTGGTCCAGCATGATCGTCAATGGAGCCGCCCCCACGAAAAGACCATCGACGTAGATTCGCGCGCCTGGGGGATTGACACGCACGGGAATTACGGCCCTACGTTCGTTGAAAATGGCGCCACATCCCGAGGACATATTCGCTATCGCGATTGATAGCGCAACGGAGGCGATCGTTCTGAGTATGCCCGTTTTCAAGATGCCACCCAGGCTAGCATTCGAATTTTATCCGAGTAAGGCCAGAATCTGTTTGGTGGCGCGATCGGACTCGGTAATCGAATGCATGTGGTTCACCGTGCCGGCAAGATCTCCGTGCGAAAATGCGATGCGACCGAACGGGCGCGCGCGAATCACGTCTCGGGGTGCCGGCGTACCGTTCTTTCCAACGAAGAAACCAGGCGCCGGATTGACGAACGCGTGGCCCCATCGGTTAAGCACGGTGCCCGCGATATCTTTCTTTGCATCGAATCCCGTTCGGCCAAAGAGCAGCGTCATGTGTTCTCGGATCTGCCGTTCGTAGTCGACGCAGGGCGTTCCGCTTAACTGTTGCCGACCGAGCGAGCCTTGCAACGCGGTCGGATTGCCCGGAAACATCACGGGGACGTAGAACGTCAGCACAGTCGGTTGATCGGGCCCGACTGTCTTGCTGCTCGCTGCGAAGGTCGGCAGCGTTCGCACCTCGGACGAGTGCCCGAATCCCTCGAACCAACGGCCTCCTGAATAGCCCAGCTTGTGTAGGAAGCGCCAGTTGCGTACCGCCACGTTGGCGACAAGGAAGGCGGAGTACGAAAACGTATCGTAGGCAGCCCTGTGGGTGTCCGGCAGGTCTCGTACCACGCGTTTTCCGATCCAGCCACCGCCCGCCATGATCACGCTGCGCGCGCGAACGTGATACGTTTTGTTCCTGTGCCCACCAGGGTACTGCCCAGAAAGTCGCGCCTCGTGATGGGCGTTCCGAGGCCAAGGGTTTTCTCAGACGACGTCAAGCGATGCTTGATTTTCATACTTCATGTGTATCCCCGTCGGCTGAAACGATCGATCCGTTGATACGGACGATCTGCCCAAAAATACGGACCTGGTTGCGTTTTCCGGGTGATGCTTAGACGCGCCGTTGTGATACACGAATGACGATGCAGGTTCTTCTCAAAACGGGCCTTCAGTGTTTGAACCAGTTCTTTTCGTTCCTGTGCCTTCATGGTTCCCTCGATTTAGCGAGCTGAGGCAGGTAGCGACACAATCGAAATGGCAACACCTGTTTGCTCCAGAGTCAGCGATTCGACGAGCGAATACAATTCGATGCCTTGACCGCGATCGTCTTTCCAGCTTCCGGTCGCAGGATCACGATTGAGATGCCAGGCGCGGTCGCGAAACGCCACCCAGATCTGCCGCACCGGCGTTTGCGGCGAGATGATAAGCCGTAGCTTTTCGTGAAATAGCACCGTCAGCGCGCCCTGTGAGATCGTGCTCTCTGCGAGATCGGGGTCCACGTTCTCAAACGCGTTGTCGATGTAGACGAACACAGCATCGACACACTTGCGATATTCGGATTCATCCATGGCGGGATTCTAGCAGGTGCCCCGCGGCGGGTTGGGGGAACAGACCAACGCTTTGCACATACAGACCAGTCCGCGACGAAAATTTACAAGGATGGGTTTGTGGGTGCAGCGAGCGTGAGTTTGCGCACGTGTGGCGATGCCGTTCTTCTCTGCTTTTTTATAAGAAAGGTCGTATGAGGTATGGTGATACGATTAAAAATGGAAAATGAAACGCTGCGACGAATCCTCGCAAATGCATTGACCGTGCTCGCTTTCACGATGGGTACCGTGATGGCTACTGACGCCTTGGCCAGCCCTTCGCTGCCTGGCGCGGCTCGCTTGCTGTCGTCGAAGATGCACGCGGTACAAGCGGGTCAACTACTGACCACAGAACTCCGCTGCGGACGATGCCATGCGGGGCGTATAGAAGTTGGACCCGACGCGCCCTCGTTGGACGGCGTTTTCACACGCGTCTCGCCAACGTATTTGCGCGACTTCTTGTTGTCTCCTCAAAGTCAAAAGCCGGGCACAACCATGCCGGACATATTGGCAACCTTGCCGATCGGGCTCCGAGCGCAAGTCGCGGACGAATTGTTGGCGTATTTGCAAACCCGCGGTGGGCAAATGACGGTCGAACAACAACAGGGTGATTTCAACGATCGCGACGAAGGAGAAAAAATATTTCGTGCCATCGGATGCGTCGCCTGTCACGGCACATCGGTAGCAGTTGGTTTCACCAAGGGAGAAGCATTGAAAGGAGAGGCATTTGTACCTTTGGGTGCGCTGGGTCGCAAAACAACCGTGGGACAATTGTCGCATTTTCTCCTCGATCCATCTGCGGTGCGGCCCGGAACCAGAATGCCAAACTTTCGTTTGAACCAGTGGCAGGCAAAGGCCGTGGCAACGTACCTGCTGCGGGAACAGCTGCCCCGTACTGAAGCGGAAGCGAGGAAATTGCGACGTCCGGGCGTGACCTACGAATACTTTGAGGGCTTTGTTCGGGAAGGTCCGCCGCAATGGGAAAAGATGAAGCTGGTGCGGCGAGGTGTGGTGCCGACGTTTGTTATCCCCGAGGACGTTCGCGGAACGAAGATGGCCGTTCGATATTCCGCCTTGCTTGAGGTCACAAAAGCGGGTGCACATACGTTTTTCGCTGAATCAAATGACGGCTCTGAACTTTTTATCGATCGCAAGCTGGTGGTGAAGAATCACGGTTTCCACGGAAAAGTCGAGGTTAGCGGCAAGCTCGAATTGAGCGTGGGGACGCACGTTGTCGACCTGTTTTTTTGGCAGGACGAAGGTAACAAATCGTTGCAAATCGCGTGGGAGGGTCCGAATTTAAAAAAACAGGGTATTGCGGCGAAGTCCTTGTTCGGCGTGGGAACTTTGCCGATGGTCCCCGTGGGTTACGCCACGTTCGCGGCCAATGCCGACAAAGCCAGCAAGGGCGCGGCACACTTTGCTTCCCTCGGCTGTGCGTCGTGCCATGGCAAAGCACAGGTCAAAGATGGGCCGATATCCGCGCAGGACATCGGCAAGGGATGTTTGTCGCCCATGCCAACCGGCAAGGCGATGAACTATTTTCTGGGCGAGGATCAGCGTTCGGCGATTGCTGACTATCTCAAGTCGCCGCCAACGAAACAAAACGCAAAGACGAAGGCGTTGGTTGAACTTGCCTCGAACAACTGTTTGGCCTGCCACGAGCGCGATGGCCTCGGTGGCCCAGGAGAAACGGTTGGCCCCATGTTCACGCAAACTGTTGAAGTCGATCTCGGGGAAGAAGGACGCATGCCCCCGACCT
>JAYUPZ010000204.1:0-2010 GCA_043759805.1 Myxococcales bacterium
CGAATCGCACGGAGAACCCGCTCGACTGCGCCAAAGCGGCGACGAAACCCGCCTGTCGATGGCTTTGTCCACGTTCGACGACAAGGTGAGCATCGCGGACACGTCAGCCGAGAAGATCTTGCGCAGCGTTCTGGCGGGTCCCGAACGAACAAACAACGTCCGCGTAAAACGCCACAATCTGAGCCTTGCCACGGCCATGGGGTTACTCGTCATCGGGGCCTTCATTGGTGCAGCGGTGGCAACCGTGGCCGTCACAATCAACAACCGCAGGATCGAGTCTGTTCCCGGTCCTGTCGCGCGCCCGCTCGTTGTCAAACGCAGCACATCCCCCCGTAGAAACACCGCTGTACCAGCCGCAATCCCCGAAGTTGACCTGCGACCGACGGAAGTACATACGCCTGCCCAATCCAACGTCGCGCCCCCTGCTGGCCAAAAAAAGAGGTTGGCCTACGTCGAGGCCCACTCACCCGTCCTTGAACCTGCACCCGTCCTTCAGCCTGCACCCATCCTTACGCCTGAGCCTGCTCCTGATCCGGCGTCGCCGACATCGGTGCCGTCCGAATACCCGATGAACCTTGAGCTATTGTCAGCCGAGGCCAATCTCATGGTCGAATCGACCCGCAACCTCAGCAAAGGGGGCGATCTGGCAGAGGCGGTTCGTTTGGCAAAAATTTACCGTCAGACCTACCCCAAAGGTCGTTTCTCCGACGACGCAACCGCGATCGAAATTACCGGTATATATCGGATGGGTCAACGACAGGCCGCACTGGACGCAATCGCAGCCCACGTGAAAACCGCTGGTCGATTGCCTGTCGCGTTGCGCGTGCTACGCGCGGATATCCTGGCCGATTCCAATTGTCTGGACGCATTCCTCGATTACGACGTGGTGGTTCGAGCAGGAACAGGAGGACCACTCGGCCGACGGGCACTTGCTGGGAAAGCACTTGTAGGCGTTCGCTGTGCCGAACGCAGAACAGCGATCCTCGATCTCGAGCGGTACCTTGAACGATATCCCGACGGTCCTGAGGCCAAAGAAGTGAAAAAGGCACTGGAGCATGAAAGGTTTCGCCTTCAGGTCCCAATGGCTCCCTAGAACCGAAATGGACGCCAACTTGAAAACCCAATTATCGCTCCGCAATTTCTCTCCCCTCTATGCAATCGTCGGAATGACGCTCGTGGGAGGGATGGCCTGTGAACGACAATACGACGCGGGCGGTGTGCAGG
Organism: Myxococcales bacterium; assembly: GCA_043759805.1. Taxonomy (GTDB): domain Bacteria; phylum Myxococcota_A; class Polyangia; order Fen-1088; family Fen-1088; genus JAWXBF01. Next base: position 1,225 of record JAYUPZ010000204.1, read on the forward strand.
GAGGTGATGGCTCGGTTGCAGATGCCGACACGGCCGACGCGATGGGCGGATGGGTGATTGCCGATAGTGCTACGGATTCGCACGTCATCGACCCCGGATCGGCTCCCGACGCCGACACGGGCCCCGGACCAGACAACTCCAATCCTGATACCAGTGTGCCCGACACGATGTTGCCGGTCGCGGTCGGCAGCGCCGTGGAAGACGGCCCATGTCGCGCTTATCTGCCAGGCCTTCCGTTTGAAGGTCTCCCGCCGATCTCCGATGGCGAAACGATTTGGACCGCACACGGGCTTGCCTTGATGGCCTATAAAAACAGTTGGCGAATCATTGGTCCCGGCGGCAGGGAATTTTTGGATGCCCCCAAGCAACCGATTCGATGGGAGGACATGGTTGCCGAGCCCGGCATTTTTGCCGTATCCATGGGGGACGAAGTCTTCGTCAAGACCGTCGAAAGGGAGTTGAGAATTCAATCTCCTCCACGGCCCAACGTCTATCCGTTTCACGCCGATCTCCATCTCGACGGAAAGACGGTTCTGATTGCAAGTTCGACCGGGGTGTTTCGCCTGGATGGCGACAAGTGGCAACGTCTGGGTGCTGAATTTTCTGCAACAAACGTGATTGGAAAAAACGGCGTGTACTACGCCACGACGGCGGCAGGAATGGTGCGGTACGAGAACGGCATTTGGACGGGCATCACAGGCGTCACGAGTCCCATCGGCATCGCGGACCGCGGTGACGGTGTTGTGTACTACATCAGCTGGAAAAAACTTGGTCGGATCGACAAAA
>JAYUPZ010000205.1:0-4407 GCA_043759805.1 Myxococcales bacterium
ACTCGTGCACAAAACACACCAGGCAAACGCGATGTGGTCTCGTAGATTTTATGCAGCGCATGCGTGTGGTTGGTGTGTTTAACTGCGACTCACCATGCCCCCCCGCGTGTCAGCCCCTTGCCGTTTCGCCCACGCGGCGATGCGAACGCAGTTTGAGTTGACCCTCGACATGCCCGAGCGCGGCGAAACGTCACTGCGGGCGGTGGCAGAAGAGGTGTGGTTGGAGATCGATCGCATCGAACGCGCGCTGTCGCCGCATCAAGACGAATCGGATCTGGTTGCACTCAACACGGCACGAGGAATCCCGGTTGCCGTGGGCGGCACGGCCTTCGAGTTTTTGCAGGTGGCGCAGGCACTGGCACACGCCACTTCGGGTGCGTGCGATCCCACCGTCGGTGCCATCACGCGGATGTTGAGCGCACCGGAGCCGCCCGCAGAAAATGCGCTGCGGGCTGCACAACAAAGCGTTGGTTTTGAGTCAGCCGTCACGATCAATCCTGATCGTCGAACTGTCGCGCTGCAGCCGGGTGCCGTGTTGGATCCGGGTGCTCTAGGCAAGGGGTTTGCACTCGACGCTGCCCGAACGCTCCTCGCCGAACTCGGCGTGACGCGCGCCTTGCTCCATGGCGGAACCTCCAGTGTGCTCACCCTCGGCAACTGGCGCATTGCCATCGAGGCCCCTCCCGGACTATCCATCGAGGGATTTTTGGCGACCGTCGAGCTCAACGACGCCATGCTGAGCGTTTCGGCGGCGCACGGCAGACAGTTTGCGTGGCCAGACGGAAGCATCGGTCATATTGTCGATCCGCGATCAGGCCGACCGGCAAGCAATGCGCGCCTTTGTGCGGTCGTGCTCCCGCATGGCGACCGGCAGAATACCCATCCCGGTACGGCAGCCGAGGCCTGGTCAACCGCGTTGATGGTACTGGGAGCAGACGGCCTGGTCGATATTGCAGCACGACACCCGGACGCGTCGGCCCTCCTGGTACGGGACGATGGAATCCCCCATTTTCTCGGGAACCGATTTGGCGCAATTCGCTAGCCCTTCATCGCGAAAGCGAGGTGCTAATCTCGCGCGCCCGTGAGTGGCAACAACGAATCCGAAAAACCTTCAAGCGGCCAAACAGCAGGCGGTCGAGGCGCCCGATTTTCCGGTGCCATGGATCCCGCGGCGGCGGTCCTGAATGCGAGCATTAGTTTTGACCGACGCCTGTTGCGCGACGACGTGCGCGGCAGCCAGGCACATGCACGCATGCTCGCCAAGGTGGGACTCATCTCGCAAGCCGATGCCGACATCATTGCCGCCGGTCTGGAACAGGCCGCAGCCGAGATCGAAGCCGGAACGCTGAAGCTTGATCCCGCGCTTGAGGACATTCACATGAACCTCGAAAAGCGTCTCACCGAAATCGTCGGCGAGCCAGGCAAACGTCTACACACCGCACGCAGCCGCAACGATCAAGTCTCGACCGATCTGAAATTGTACGCGCTCACTCAGGCCGCAGCTATTGTCACGAGCATTGATGAAACACGGTTGGCCCTTGTGCGGCGCGCGCGCCAGCACGCCCATGATCTGTGCCCGGGTTACACGCATTTGCAACGCGCCCAGTCCGTGACGCTCGGCCACCACTTGATGGCCTACGTCGAAATGCTCGGACGCGATCGCGGCCGTTTCATGGATGCGATGAACCGTGCTGCGGAATCGCCACTGGGGTCGGGCGCTCTCGCCGGAACCAGCTTGCCGAACGATCGAAACGATACGGCAGCGTCGCTCGGGTTTTCACGTGGACCCACCCACAATAGCCTTGATGCCGTTTCGGATCGGGATTTTGCAGCCGAGCTTGCGTTTGCCTGCGCGATGATGCTCGTTCACTTTTCGCGCCTCGGCGAGGAGCTCGTGCTGTGGTCAACCACCGAATTCGGTTTTGTCGAACTCGGTGAGGGCTACTGCTCGGGCAGCTCGCTCATGCCGCAGAAAAAAAATCCCGACATTGCGGAACTGCTGCGTGGCCGACCCGGCCGCGTGATAGGCGATCTGGTGGCATTGCTGACGATCTCGAAAGGGTTGACGCTGGCATACAACAAGGACCTGCAAGAAACGCAGGAGCCTTTCTACGACGCCATCGAATCCGCACGCACGGTGCTGAACGTCGCACCGGGACTGGTTGCAACCCTGCAATTCAAGACCGAACGCATGCGACAGGCCGCGCTCGATCCCGTACTCGGTGCGACGGATCTGGCCGAATACCTCGTGCGTGAAAAACACATTCCGTTCCGTCGTGCTCATGAAATTGTCGGCGCCTTTGTCCGTCATGCCGAAACCACCGGGGTCAGCCTGCGCAAGGTTCCGCCCGAGGCACTCGCTGCGATCGCACCCGAGCTGGATGAGGGCGCTCTCTTGTCTCTTGATCCCGAGCGCGCCGTGGCTGCGAGGACGCTGCCGGGTGGTCCTGCACCAACCCGCGTGCTGCAAGAAGTTGCGCGCATCGAAGCAGAACTTGTCGCACTGGGCTTCGAGATCTAATTCTGCGACAATTGCGGCATGTCGGGTCCTGCACGACTTCCGCTGATGCTCCTGCTGATTGCCGCCGCGGTTTGTATCGCGACCGTCGTGGCGCCACCTGGAGGACGCGCGTCCTGGGCACTCGAAGTGGGACCCGGCATCATCGGCATCTCGATTCTGGTCGCAACCTACCGACGTTTCCCGATGTCACACTGGGTGTATGTCGGCTGCTTCATTCACCTGATGATTCTTATCTACGGCGGCTACTACACCTATGCCTTGACGCCGCTCGGAAACTGGGCGCGTGTTGCGTTTCATCTCTCGCGCAACCACTACGATCGCGTGGGACACGTGGCCCTCGGGGTTTTCCCGGTATTCGTAACACGAGAATTGTTGTTGCGACTGTCACCGCTACAACCCGGCAAGTGGCTGACGTTTTTGCTGCTGTCGGTGGTGCTGGCTGTCGCGGCTTTCTGGGAACTGCTCGAGTGGTGGACGGCGCTTATCGTGGCGTCGGATGTGGGGACTGCCTTCCTCGGCTCGCAGGGGGACGTTTGGGATGCCCAGTGGGATATGTTTCTCGCGCTCGTCGGCGCAGCGGTCGCCTTGCCTTTATTTTCGCGCCCACACGATCGCTCCATCGCGCGGATCGCGTCCCCGGCACGTTGATACCTGTAGGTCTTACGACTACACTGCGGGCCGCAATGCGACCGACGACGCCCCGAGTCAGAATTTTCTTCACCGGCCAACGTTCACGGCACGCCCTCCAAGCCACGCTGTTTTGCCTCGGACTCTTCGGCGTATACGCCTGCGAACGTACAGAACTCGGAGGACTCGTTCAGACCACCACCGATGGCGGCGCGGAGGTTGGCGCTCTCGATGCGCTCGCAACCAAACCGCGCGAAAAACCCGCGGGTACCTTGTGTGCTGCGGATGTGACACTCGAAAATGGCGACACGCCGCTCACGCGATCTCAATACATCAACTCCCTGCACGACGTCTTCGTCGCGACGATTGGTGCGGGTGCCACGGAAAAATTGATCGCATCTCTTGATGAGGCGTTTCGAAAATTACCCGCGGATCGATACCCATTGGCAGAGCGCGCTGGTTTCCGACGTGAATTGCGCGTACTTGACGCTTTTGAAATCGAGGCGCGCATCCGTATCGCAAAACTGGCGGCCGCCGCCTTTGCCACTGACAGCGACGCCCGCATGCTCCTCGGTCCGTGCACCGAAACCTCAACCACGATTGGCTCTGTCGCGAAATGCTTCCGCCAGTTCGTCGGTCGTTTTGCCGAACGTGCTTACCGAAGGCCGCTTGAAAGCGTCGAGCTCGACGTGCTCGCGGCCACCCATGTTCCTTCCGATCGTTTCATCGGCGATGCCATCCGGTCGGTGGTCTCGACGGTGCTTGAGAATCGCGAGTTTTACCACCGAATAGCGCGCGGTGCCGAGCCGGTAGCAGATCACCCGGGCGTATCCGAATTGTCAACGTTTGAGCTGGCAGCGCGGCTTTCGTATCACCTGACGGATGCGCCACCCGACGAGGCACTTCAACAGGCTGCGCGCGATCGTTCGCTGCGAAATCCGGCCGTGTACGCAGAACATATTGAACGGTTGCTCGACAGCGAAGCCGGACGTCGGATGCTTGAGGGATTCTTTTTCGACTATCTGGCGCTATCACAGGTGCCCGATTCAGCGAAAATTGCGGATCCCCGTTTCTTGGCGCTTGCAGGAACCGAACGCCCGACGGCCGAATTTCGCAGCCATGTGATTGCGGAAGCACTGGATATGGGTGTGATGAGCGTGCGCAAGCGTGCGTCGCTTGCCGAATTCGTCACCGCAGGGCGCTCATACGCCCGCACGTCCGATCTGGCGGCCACCTACGGCGCGCCGGTTTGGGATGGG
>JAYUPZ010000206.1:0-9212 GCA_043759805.1 Myxococcales bacterium
AAGTTCGACGAAGTTCTGCCTGCCGATCACATTGACCTGCGACTCGAGCGATTGGCCGATGGGACCCGCATCGTTGTGATGCGAGCCCTCGGTCCACGATCCTGCAAGCGACTTGCGCTACTGTTGTAGCAATCGGAACTCGATACGACGGTTCTGCTCGCGGCCCTTCTTGGTCGCGTTGGGAGCGATCGGGCGATCGGGACCCAGCCCCTTGGCCTCGACCCGTTCCGCCGCGATGCCTGCCGATACCAGGTAGGCCTTCACGGACTGAGCCCTTTTTTCGGACAGCTCGCGATTGAGCGTCGCATCGCCTTCGCTCGAAGTGTGTCCTTCAATGAGGATGCGCAAATCGGGATAATCCTTCAATACCCGCACCGATTCGCCCAAAACTTTGAAGGAGGTGCGTTGAATCGAGGATGCGTTCTTGCGGAACTTGATACCCGGAATCACGCCCGTGTACTTCTTGATTTCGGCCGGAATCTCGTCGGGGCAGCCATCTTTATCTTCGTAGCCGTTCTTGGTTTCGGCTTCCGTAGCACAGCGATCCTCGGCGTCGAGGACGCCGTCGCCATCGTTATCGGGATCGGGGCAACCATCTTCGTCTTGAAAGCCGTCCTTGTCCTCGGCCTCGGCGGGACATTGATCGGCGTTGCCGAAAATTCCATCCCCGTCCTCGTCCAGTTCGGGACAGCCGTCCTCGTCATCAACACCGTTTGCCGACTCGGGTTCAAGCGGGCACTTGTCCGTGTCGTCGCCCACGCCATCGCCATCGTTGTCGAGTTCGGGACAACCATCGGTGTCCTGGAAACCATCGGCATCTTCCGGATCACCTGGACACTGATCTTCACCATCCATGAAACCGTCGCCATCGGTATCGACTGGTGTGGCAGGTGGCGGAGGCGGTGCATCGGCCCTGGGACCCCATTTGTAGGACGCTCCGAGCAGGAACTCGAAGTCGGGCGAATACCCACCGGCAGTGTAATTCGGTAGTACCAATGCCCGCGCATCGGCGCGCAACAGGATGGCGTCGGTCACGTCAAACTTCACGCCGCCTCCGACGTGAAATTCGCCGTCAATATCGGTGTTTTCAATGCCGACGCCGAGACCGTTCGGTGCAGGAGAGCCATCCGTCGAGGCGACCTGCAACACGCCACCGCCGAGCAGGACGAAAGGACGCAAACGGCCCTCCATCAACTGTGCGACATGAATCAAGGCGTGAAGCTTGTACGCCATGACAAATACCGATTTGTTGTCGGGATCGTCTTTTGACGGAATGCCACCGAGCTCGGCCTCGATTGAAAACCAGGGCAACCAGTTGGCGGCAAGACGCAGTCCGAACTCAGGTCCGGGCTTGATGTGTGACACAAGACCAGCCCCGTCCGGGACGCCAAGTTCGAGATCGGTTGCGAAGACGTGTAAACCTCCGAACAGACCCACTTCCAGCTGGAACCCTTCACCCGGCCTCGACGAAGGCACTGCTTCGGGAGCGGACAACTCGACGGCCGCCGATTCCGAGCCCTCAACCGGTGTCTCGGCGGTCAGGGCGGGATCAGCTGCAGGTGCTGCTTCGGCTGCAGGTGCTGCTTCCGGTGCAGGTGCTGCTTCGGCAGGTGCGGCAGGCGCTGCTTCGGCTGCGGGTGCTGCTGTCGGAGCCGCGGCGGCGGGATCCTGAGCCTGTGCAACGGGGATCCACGCTGGCAATAGCGCCAACGCGCATGCAGTCAGGAAGGAAAAACCCCGGGGAACTCGTGATTTCTGGTTGTTCTGATTTCGCATCCACTTACCTTGGGAGACCCCGGCAGTATAACCCTTGTGTGGCTTCCTGAAAGTTCTTCGTGCAGGAACCTGAGAAGGAGGCATCCGCCCCCGCTTCGGCAGTTCGACCGCGCCCAAGGTCGATGGTTCATGTTCGTGCTACGATTTGGCGACGATCAAAGCGCGCGCGGCCGAAATTGCCTCCGCAGTACCCGATATGGCCAAAACGTCCGAGGCATCGAGGCGTTCCCGACCCGTTGGATTGACCACTGCACCCTTGGCCCGCGAAATGGCAAGCACGGTGGCACCCGTTAGACCTCGGAGATTCAGTTCGACCAGTGTTTTGCCCACGGCGACACTGCCCTCGCCAACGTGAACCCGGACCAACCTGCCAATGCCCGGCAGGGTCGTTTCCAGCGCGGAAAGGGCCTGGGTGTCGGCGACTTCGGTCGTGGCCTCGTCCGCCTGTGCGTCCGTACTGCTCTGGGCAGCGAGGACCTCGACGATGATCTCGGCCCCGGCCCGCACGTGGCCCTGCAAATTGTTCGCGCTTTTCCAAAACGTATAGACGAGAGCCATCGAAACCACGAACAACAACAACCCGCCCTGGAAAGGCGGCAAGAAGGGCTGCGTCGCGGCCACGATGGGAGCGCCCGCACCGACCAGAACACCAAGCTGCAAGGTAACGACCAGTGCCCTCCGGGGAGCGGCGGCCAGATCCAGCTTCCCATCGACGGCTCCCGGCAAGGCAAGCTCGGCGAGAGCCAGGCCCAAACCGCGTGCGATCCGAAAAATGCCGAGGGCAAACGGAGCACAGAGCAGCAATCCCACCGCGACCACGGCTTGCCGACCAAGCGACGGGCTGAAGCCCAGTACCCGACTGAACCACTGAGCGATTCCTCGACGGAAAGCCGAAACCGCGACGACAACCGAGATGAGGACAACCGCATCGACGGCGAGCAGAATCGCGAGCCGGCGCACGCGAGCAAATGCGGTCCTCGGTTGCGATCGCGTGGCACGCAGACGTTCAACCCACGATCCGTAAAGCGACACGAAGGTTTGCAGAACTGGGGGCAAATGTTCGTGGGCGCGCGTGGCCGCACGACCCGATGCGCGAACCAACAAGGGGGTCGTCAGGGTGGTCACGACGGACACGGCCACGATGACCGGAAACAAGAAAGGCTGCACCCGTCGAAGCGAGAGGCCCGCCGCCACAAGGATGTAGGAGAACTCGCCAACCTGACCGAGGCTCATGCCGGCACGAACTGAATCGCGCACGCCGTTGCCCGCAAAAAAGGAGGCGCCGGTGACCGCAATCAGCTTGCCGGCAATCACAAGCGCGCTCAACAGCAACACCGCACCCCAGTTGGCCAGCACGAAACGAGGCTCGACCAACATACCCACCGACACGAAGAAAATGGCCGCAAAAACATCGCGAACCGGCTTGATGAGTGTCTCGACCCGGAAAGCCGCGCCCGATTCAGCAACCAGAGACCCCGCCAGGAAGGCGCCGAGTGCAACCGAATATCCAAAATGCTGAACCAGCAGCGCGACTGCAAAACACAAACCGACGCTTGCAACCAGTAGGGTTTCAGCCCGACGCAATCGCACCACGAATCGCATAATTCGCGGCACCACCAGCATCCCGGCGACCACCAAAACGACCAAAAATACGAATAGGCGCCCCGCTGTGGTACCGATCGTTTCCAAAACGGTACCGCGGCCTGATACGAGGTTGGGCAACGCGGTTAGCAGCAGGATCGCGATGAGATCCTCGAATATCAACACGCCAAAGACGATGTCGCGCAAACGACCTTTGATCTTTTGTTCCTCAAAGGTCTTGGCAATAATGGTGGTACTCGAGATCGCGACGGCGGCAGCGGTAAATACCGCGTCGGTCGTGGACCAGTCGAACATGCGGGCAACCGAAAAACCCAGCCACAACATCACACTGACCTCGAGCATCGCAATTAACGCAGCGGCGATACCGGTCTGCAACAAACGGCGCAGCGAGAACTCGAGGCCAAGCGAAAACATGACGAGAATGACCCCGAGCTCGGACAGGGTCTTGATGGTCGCCTCGTCGACGATCTGCGGAAACGAAAAGTGAGGTCCGACGACAAGCCCGGCCACGATGTACCCCAAGACAACCGGCTGGTGAAGACGCGCGAACAGCACCGTCGTGACCGCTGCCACGCACAACACCAGCGCGAGACTGGTGAGAAAATCGTGAGGGTTGTGCACGTTTCCCATTGTGTAGTGTGGACCTCTATTCGGTCCAGTTTGGTGCTAACGTTCCCGGCGTTTTAAGAGGAACCGCCATGAACCCGTCTGATAGCAACGTCATCGCCAAACCACCCATCCCCGTCACCGAGACCGACGCCTGGAAACGCCTTCAAGATCACCGCCTTGGTCTTGCCGGCGTGCCGATGCGCAAGCTCTTTGCCGAAGACGCAGGTCGCTTTGAACGCTTCTCGCTGCGTCTCGGCGAGTTGCTCGTCGACTACTCGAAAAATCGGGTGACACCCGACACGATGGGATTGCTCTACGATCTTGCGAAAGCAACCGGTGTCGCCGCACACCGCGATCGCATGTTCGCGGGCGAGAGCATTAACAATACGGAAAACCGGGCAGTGCTTCACGTCGCCTTGCGGAACCGTTCGCAACGCCCGATCGAGGTCGACGGCCGCGATGTGATGCCCGACGTGCAAGCAGCACTGCAACACATGCAAGCCTTCTGCAGCGAGATCCGCGACGGGAAGTGGCGCGGGTACACGGGCAAGGCGATTCGATTGGTGGTCAACATCGGCATCGGCGGCTCGGACCTCGGTCCCGTCATGGTGGCCGAGGCGCTCAAGCCCTACAGTAAGCGCGATCTTGCGCTGCGCTTCGTTTCCAACGTCGATGGCAGCCACATCCTCGAAACCCTGCGCGATGCCGACCCAGAGACCACGTTGTTCATCGTGGCCTCGAAGACCTTCACCACACAGGAAACCATGACCAACGCCGAATCGGCGCGCGAATGGTTTTTGGGACACGCGCGCGACAAGGCCCATGTTGCCAAACATTTCGTAGCGATCTCGACCGCAAAAAAAGAAGTCGCCGCATTTGGCATTGCGCCCAAAAACATGTTCGGATTCTGGGACTGGGTCGGCGGACGGTATTCATTGTGGTCGTCGATTGGTTTGCCGATTGCGCTGTCGGTCGGCTTCGACAACTTCAGTTCCCTGCTCGCGGGTGCACACGCCATGGACGAACACTTTCGATTGGCCGAGCCCGAACAGAATATCCCGCTCACCCTCGCCTTGCTGGGCATTTGGTACAACAACTTCTGGGGCGCCGAAAGCCATGCGGTTTTACCTTACGACCAGTACCTGCACCGTTTGCCGGCCTATTTACAACAGGGCGACATGGAATCGAACGGTAAACGTGTTACACGAGAAGGCACTGCGGTCACCTGCCAAACGGGACCCGTTATCTGGGGAGAGCCCGGAACCAATGGGCAGCACGCTTTTTATCAGCTGATTCACCAGGGAACAAAGCTTGTCCCCTGCGACTTTCTCGCCGCCGTCGAGCCCCATGAACGCCGGGGCGATCACCACGAGAAGTTGTTGGCCAACTTTTTAGCGCAGCCCGAAGCCCTGATGTGCGGCAAGACCGAAGCAGAAGCCCGGGCAGAGCTTGACGTCGAAGTCAAAGCCGGAAAACTGACCGCCGAGGCGCGCGACAGTCTTTTGCCACACAAGGTTTTCCCGGGAAACCGCCCAAGCAATTCCATTTTGTATCAACGCCTCGATCCGCACACGCTTGGCATGTTGATAGCCATGTACGAGCACAAAATCTTCGTTCAGGGTGCCATCTGGAACATCAACTCGTTTGATCAGTGGGGTGTTGAGCTCGGCAAACAACTTGCGAAGCCCATCTTGGCCGAGCTCAAGGGCGGCGCGCTCGGCGCGCATGACGGCTCGACGACGGCTCTTATCAACGAAATTCGTCGACGTCGCGGCTAGGTGTTGCGACCCAGAATATTCGAAAGCCGGAACGCCATCTCAAGCGACTGCCGGTAGTTCAACCGTGGATCGCAGGCGCTCTGATAATTGCGATCCAGGTCGTTTTCGGACAACCCGCCGCCGATACACTCGGTCACGTCGTCGCCGGTCAACTCGAAATGCACACCGCCAAGGTGTGAGCCATTTTGCGCATGGACGGCGTGGGAACGCTCGATTTCAGCAGTGATGTCGTCAAAGCTCCGCGTCTTGATGCCGCTTTCGAGGACCCGGCCATTGCCGTGCATCGGATCTGCCACCCACAACACCCGAAGTTCGGCTTGACGGACAGCTTGCACAAGGGGTGGAAGTGCAGTCAGCACGTTGCCTGCCCCCATCCGCGTGATGATGAGCAGCTTGCCTGTCTCGTTGTCGGGATTGAGAGCCCGAATCAGAGCCAGGAGTTCAATGGGCGTTGCCTTCGGTCCGACCTTGACCCCCACAGGATTTCGGATCCCTCGAAAGAACTCGATATGAGCACCATCAAGGTTGCGCGTGCGTTCGCCAATCCACGGCAGGTGGGTTGTGAGATCGTAGTACCCTTGCCGACGTGGAACCTTGCGGGTTTGCGCCGATTCGTAGTACAATGAAAGACCCTCGTGGCTCGCGAAAAACTCGACGCGCGACAAATCGTCCACGGGCGCGTCGCCAAGCGCCTCCATGAAATCGATGGCGGAGGCGATCTCCCGGGTCATGCGACGGTATTGCTCGCGCAACCCTTCTGGCAACTCGGAGCGATCGAGGTGCTCGAGATCCCAGAACTCGGGATGGTGCAGGTCGGCAAAACCGCCGCCCGCGAGCGACCGCACGAAGTTCAACGTGGCGGTGGCGTGCAGATACCCCTGCAACAGCAGTTCGGGATCCGGGTTGCGGGCCTCGGGCGTAAACGGACTGCGATTGACAAGATCGCCATAGTAGCTGGGCAACTCTATATCCCCGCGTTTTTCAACCGGGCTTGAACGGGGCTTCGCATATTGCCCGGCAAATCGGCCCAAACGTATCACGGGCTTCTTGCACCCATGGATCAGCACCACGGACATCTGTAGCAAAATCTTGAGTTTGGCAGCAACCACTTCTGGCCGACAATCCGCCAGCGTTTCCGCGCAATCGCCTCCCTGCAGCAAAAACCGCTTGCCCTCCTCGGCCTCCGAAAGATAGCCACGCAAACGCTCGATTTCCCATGATGTGACAAGCGGTGGCAGAGCGCGCAGACGACCGAGCGCGTCCTCCAACTTCGCGGGATCCGAATACGCGACTTTTTGCGCAACGGGAAACTTTTGCCAGGAGTCAGGGGTCCAAACGGAAGGCGGGGACGCGACGGGTTCCTTGGGATCGCTTGACGGGGCCATGACGCTCAGAACTCTAGCCGATGGTCGTCCGGACGTCAGGTCCACGTCAGGTCCACGCTAGGTCCACGCAGCGAAGGCGTGTGACGAATCAGTTCAGCCCGACCCGAAACGGAGGCGAACTGCCCGATTTGTGAGACATCGCGCTCCAGTTGCCCAGATCTTCCGTGGGAACAAGGGCACCCATTAGGGACACAACCCGTTTCAGGCGCCGGGTCTGACCGGTCACCTCATAAATGGCTCGGAGATTGTTAAGCATCCGGGCCAAAATCGCCCGACAGCTCGCGGGTTGCAGGCACTCTGGATCAATCTCTTCCGCCTGGCCGGTCGCCTGCTCGTACAGCATGTGCAACGACTCCTCATCGAGGATTCGCCCGTCAAACGGGTCGACGTAAAGCGCTTCGCCATCCACATCGACTGTGCGGACCAAAAAGTGTCCGGGAAACGACACGCCACGCGCTTCCACACCGGCACGGCGGCAGACACCAATCAAAACCACCGCCAACGTTATTGGGATACCGAGGCGACGATCGAGGACCTGATTGAGGAAGCTATTCCGTGGATCGTAATACTCCGTGAGGTTGCCGCGGAAACCGCGTTCCTGGTAAAGCAAACGCAACACGGGAACAATCTTGGGCAAAAGGTCAGGATCTTCTTGCGCCGCAACAAGCTTGCGCGCTCGACGGCCCAGATAGTCGAGTTTGGCGAGGTAACGCGAAACATCCAACGCAGGATATTCTGCTGCAGCGATCATCAAAGCCGCTGTTTCCAGGCCACAATCACAATCCCCCTTGCGCACCAGATGCTGGAACAAGAGGAGGTCCGCCGCATCCATCGGAGGCAAGATTAGCAGTCGATAACCGCTATTCCCACCGTCCCCTAAAAAAAAGGAACAATTCCTGTAGGCAACGCGCTGCACGAAGCGTGCTTAGTAATCACTCACCACGAATTACCGCCCTGCGGTCCCGTTGAGCCATCATTGTTGGCAGGCGGCAGCGGTGTTTCGTTCAGCACGTCGTTTGCCCGCAGAATGTTTGCGAGTTCGTTTCGAAGGCCTTCTTCGAGTGTGGCCACTTCGTTTGACAACGTACGGAAGAAGGTTAGCTCTGCTTCGATTCGCACATCGCGCTCGGACTGCAGATCCGATAGCTGATCACGCAACGGCAACACGGCAGCGCGCGATCGTCGCAGCTCATTTTCGGACTGAGCAAGTGCGTCACGCAGGCGGTGCGTATCACTTTCGCGCACCTCTCGCGCAGCGTCCTCGGTCCGGGCTTGTTGTGAGATATCGCTCACACCGTCTGCACCTGTTCGCTGCGAAAGCAGGTGCGCCAGTTCTGCCATGCCCGCATCTCGTTCGGCACACCGATCCGTCAGCGCCGAAATTTGTAGCCCGGTCGCCTGCAATCGCTGCCGCAGTTGCTCACATTCTCCCTCAAGACCACCAACCAGATTTTGTGCCGTTAACAACTGCGCCTGCAAATCATCGCCTCGACGCACTGCCGATTGTACGGCCGCGGCGTCGATCACAATCTGAGGCTTGTTTTGGGCTGCACCTTGATGGCGCATTCGCAAGAGCTGTCCCTCAATTTCGGCAAGACGTGAACGGCGCGATCGGTCGGCCTGCTCCGACTCGTTGAGGCGCACCCGAAGTTGCTGGGCTTCGCGGGAAGCTGCGTCTGCGCGCGAACATTCTGCCCGGAGCAAATCATCCATCTCGATGATGTGGGCGCGCTGTTCGGAAACTTCGATGCGCAAGCGATCCGCGTCCGACGAATGGGCCTGGGCTGCTGCCCGGAACTCGTGTAGCACCCGATCTCGCACCAGCAAGGTGTGACGAAGTTCTTCCAACTCGTGCGTTGTCGAGGCGGAGGTCGAAACCATCGATGGCGACGACTTCGATACGACGGCGGCGTCCAGGCGCCACATCAAATCCTGTTTCTCGATCTCGAGGCCGGCAATGCGCTCGTCGCGCTCGAACAATTCTGATTCGCGACGCGCCAGCACGACATCGCGCGCTTTGAGCTGTTCGGTCAGCACCTGGCCGTCGCCCAGTCCCTTGATT